>JBBRGK010000630.1:0-2172 GCA_038240805.1 Dehalococcoidia bacterium
TATCGGCGCC
This sequence comes from Dehalococcoidia bacterium, assembly GCA_038240805.1. Taxonomy (GTDB): domain Bacteria; phylum Chloroflexota; class Dehalococcoidia; order CAUJGQ01; family CAUJGQ01; genus JBBRGK01. Next base: position 11 of record JBBRGK010000630.1, read on the forward strand.
TTCGCTCAGGTCACCTACAGCGCGCCAGATCCCCTGTCCGCCGTGTCGGGTACTCCGGCGGACCAGATCAAGCACACATGGTCATGGGACAATGCCGACGTCCGCTATGCCAACACCGCAAATATCGGCGGGCTCAACGTGATCTATGGCATCAGCGCCAACAACAACCCGACCGTCCAGGACTTGTGGAATACCACGCCGGCCTGGTCCTTCCCCTACGCCGCATCTTCACTCGCGGGCACGCCCGGCGCCAGCACGATGCTCGAGGGCGCGTTTGCCGCGCGTGTCGGCGGGGTGGGCGGCTACACGATGATCAATGACCTGCTCTATATGGAATTGACCGCTTATAGGACGCTCGGGTTCAGCGCGCAGAACTCGCTCGGCATGAACCCGTTCGACGGGCCGGGACAGTTCGGCGGCGTTGCGCCCTATTGGCGCGTCGCTCTCGAGCCGCATTGGGGCCAGCATTCGCTGATGGTCGGCACGTTCGGAATGTACCTCGATGTTCATCCGTGGCTCGATCCAAGCTTCGTGACGGGAACGACCGACACGTTTCCGCAATCGAACAAATTCACCGACATCGGCTTCGACTCGCAATATCAGTATCAGGGCGACAATTTCTGGCTGACGTTACGCGGCAGCTACATTCGCGAGTTTCAGCGGTTAGACGCGAGCTTCGCAAATTTTGCTTCGGCAAATCCGACCAACCTGCTCAACAGCATGAAGCTGCAGGCCTCGTTCGCCTATGGCGGCGATAACAGGATCGTTCTCACCGGGCAATATTTCGATATCTGGGGCACCGCTGACGCAACCGCGTACGGCATCGACCCCAACACCGGAAATGCCTTGACGCCGAACAGCAACGGCTGGATGGCCGAGATCGCCTACATCCCATTTGGACTCAGCAAGGCGTTCGGCTGGCCGTGGTTCAACGCCCGCATCGGCCTGCAATACACCTACTACAACAAATTCAACGGCACCACGGTCGGCGCCCACGACAACAATACCCTGTTCCTCCATGCCTGGTTCGCCATGTAGGCGGCTCGCACGCACACGGAGACTGTACGATGAGAAAATTTCTTTTGGCACGCGCCGCAGCGCTTGCAATGATCGTGGCGGGGCCGGCGGTAGCCGCGGATCTGCCGCTTGCGCAGCCGGCACCGTTCGAGTCGCGGTTCAGCTGGACCAGTTGTTATCTTGGCGGGCATCTTGGCGGCGGCTTTGCCCGCAAGGATATTACCGATCCGGTGCAACTGGTGCAGGATTCGTTTGCGGGCGCCCCCGTAACAGCCGGAATCACCACCGTAAGTCCGTCGCCGCGCGGCGTCGTGGTTGGCGGACAGATCGGCTGCGATTACCAGTTCGCCAACTCTATGGTGATCGGTATCGAAGGCGCAGTCTCCGGCTCGACCATGAAAGCCAGCAGGATCGTCGGACTCCCGCTCAGTGTTCCCGATGTCGCTCTGGTGAGAGCCAGCACCGATTTTCTTCCCAGTGTGACCGCGCGCATCGGCTACGCCATGGATAACGTATTGCTCTACGCCAAGGGCGGCGTCGCGCTGGCCGGAGACAGATTTAATGTCGACGGTACTTTTGGTGGCGTCCCCTATACCTTTCAAGGGCTGGACAATCGCATCGGCTGGACCGCGGGCGGCGGCGTCGACTGGGCGTTCTCGCGTCACTGGTCCGCCAACATCGAATACGATTACTACCGGTTCGGGCATGGCAACGTCATGATGGCCGACGGGATCAACGGCTTTGCGGGCTTCGTCGACGTCAGGCAAAGCGTCCAGGTCGTCAAACTCGGGTTTAACTTTCACGTGTGGGGCCCTGGTTGGTGATGGTCGGACCCTGGTCCCATAAAGCACTCGCGGTCCTGTCGAGCGGTTGGCGCGGAGACGAATCATGAAGTTCGTCGGTTTGCGGCTGGCATTGCCAGCGCTGATGCTGATGATGGTCTTTTCCGCGGCGCTTTACGCCGACGAGGGGGCCGGGCCTGCCAGGCAAGGCGGCTTCGAGGCCAAGCTGGAATATTGCAAGACCTGTCATGGGATGTCGGGCCAGGGTTATCGCGGATATTTTCCTATGCCGCGCCTTGCGGGCCAGCAGCCCCAATACATCGAGAACCAGCTGCGAGCCTTCATCGAGCACAGGCGGAAAAA
>JBBRGK010000631.1:0-2135 GCA_038240805.1 Dehalococcoidia bacterium
CCTGCCCGGCACTCGCGGCGGGCTCGAAGGCGGCGTCACCGTGCACAGCGTCCGCCTGCAGGGGCTTGTCGCCCACGAGGAAGTAATCTTCGGCGCCCTCGGCCAGTCGCTCACCCTGCGCCACGACACGACCAGTCGCGAGTCGTTCATTCCCGGCGTCGCCCTGGCCGTGCGACAGGTGATGCAGCGCAACGAGTTCGTCGAGGGGCTCGATGTGCTGATGGGGCTGACCCGGAAACCCTGGACCGACGCCGGAAGCATCGGCTCGCGGTGAGCCGAGGGTCCAACGACCACGCAGCCTGATGCGAGCGAAGTTTGCCGCGCCTGCGGTATTATGATCACGTTACGCGTTCGCTTTGATTCGCTTTGACGCGAATCAGGGCGCAGCGCACGCTTCACGCTTCCAAATCGATGCTCAGGACATGGTGCAAGCATGGCAGGCAGAGAGTATAGCGTCGCCGTCGTCGGTGCGACAGGCCTTGTGGGCCGCGAGTTCCTCCGAATTCTTGAAGATAGCCGTTTCCCGTTAAAGTCGCTCAGGCTGCTCGCTTCGAAGCGCTCGGCTGGCTCGACCATGCGCTTTCGCGGCGAGGACCTCACGGTGGAAGAAACCACTGAAGACAGCTTCGAGGGACAGGATTTCGCTTTCATCTCAGCCACGACCGAGGCATCGCGCCACTGGGCGCCAATCGCGGCAGCAGCCGGGGCGATCGCCATCGACGACAGCAGCGCCTTCCGCATGGACCCGGACGTGCCGCTGGTCGTGCCTGAAGTGAACGCCGCCGACCTCGACACGCATAAGGGCATCGTTGCGATCCCCAACTGCTCGACCACACCGCTGGTATTGTCGCTCTGGCCGCTGCACAAGGTGAACCCGGTGCAGCGCATCGTTGTCTCCACCTATCAGTCGGTTTCGGGCACCGGCACAGCAGCCGTTGAAGAGCTGCGGGCGCAATCGAAGGCGATCACCCAGCAGGACGAAGGGCATGGGTTTGACGAGCCTGCGGCGTCCGTCTACCCGCATCGCATCGCCTTCAACGTGCTGCCGCACATCGATAGCTTTCTCGAAAACGGCTATACAAAAGAAGAGTGGAAGATGGTGCAGGAGACCCGCAAGATCATGCACACGCCGGATCTGCCGATCTCGTCTACCTGCGTTCGCGTGCCCGTCTATAGCTGCCACAGCGAGTCGGTGAACGTCGAATTCACCAACCCGATCGAGCCCGCCGATGCACGATCGTTGATGGCGGCGCAGCCGGGCATCGAGATCATGGACGACCCCGCCCACGACATCTATCCGCACCCCGTTGCCGGTGCTGGCAAGGATCCCGTTTATGTCGGCCGCATTCGCAAGGATGTCTCGCGCGACAATTCGCTGACGATGTGGATCGTGAGCGACAACCTGCGCAAGGGGGCGGCGCTCAACGCGCTGCAGATCGCGCAGGCGATGGTTGACCGGCACCTCGTCGGCAGCCGCAGAGGAGAGTGATGACTGAGATCGGCCGGCTGCTCACCGCCATGGCCACGCCATTCGACCGCGAGGGCCAGGTGGACTTTACTCAGGCCGCGCGGCTCGCCCGCGCTCTGCTCGACTCCGGCAGCGACGGCCTTGTCATCGCCGGCACAACAGGCGAGGCGCCCACGCTGACGGTCAAAGAAAAGTGGCGCCTCTTCGCCGATGTGAAGAAGGCGGCCGGTGGCCGCGGCGCGGTGATCGCCGGCACTGGCACCTATAACACCGCCGAGAGCATCGAGCTTTCGCGCGAAGCTGAGCGGATCGGCGTCGATGGACTGCTGCTGACGGTTCCCTACTACAACAAGCCGTCGCAGGAGGGGATGTTTCGCCACTTCGAGGCGATCGCCCGCAGCACCGCCCTGCCCTGCATTCTCTACAACGTGCCCGGCCGTACGGCTTCCGATATGTCCGCCGAGACGACGCTGCGGCTTTCCCGGATTCCCAACATCGTTGGCATCAAGGAAGCGAGCGGCAATCTGGAGCAGATCGCGGCGATCATTCGTGGCGCCAGCAGTGAGTTCCGCGTCTGGAGTGGCAACGACGAGGACACCCTGCCGGTCCTTGCGATCGGGGGCTACGGCGTCGTCAGCGTCGCCTCGCACCTGGTCGGCAACCAGAT
>JBBRGK010000632.1:0-2134 GCA_038240805.1 Dehalococcoidia bacterium
GCAGAAACAGCAGGTTGAGAAGCATCCAATTGTGCCGGACGTGCGTGTGACCGCCGATCCTCGGCTGCTGGGACAGGGCCGCGACCCCCAGCTTGAGGCTGCGTTGCAGGCGCTGGGTGTGGACGCGACGACCAGCCGAACGGCTACGCTCAGGGTCGAACAGGGGCTGCTTCCCTGAGAAGGCGAGACGGCCAAACGACGAGGCGGCGAAGCGGTGAGACTGCGAGACGGCGATAGTCTCAGGCGAAGTGCTATACTCGGCTGCGCCGGTTCATCTCACCCGGCGCCTGCGAGGAAGTGATGCCATTATACTGCGCTCTCGGCCGTGCGACAGCGGTTGGCGCTGCTGACCTGCGGGGGACGGCCGAGCGTTTCGAACAGAATAAGCGCGCCCTCGAAGCGCATGGCGCGACGATCATCGCCAGCTACGCCTGCCTGGGCGAGTACGACTTCCTGACCATCTTCGAGGCGCCGGATAATGCCACGGCAATGCGCCTCTCCGCGGTGACCGCATCGCGCGGCACATCCCAGTACATGACCATGCCAATCATACCGATCGATGAGTTCTTTGGCATCGTCTCGGACATTGGTGGTCCGCCCGACAGCCGCTAAACGGGATTCGGGTCACTCGTAGCGTAACGCTTCCGCGATCGGAATCCGCGCCGCGCCACGCGAGGGAACGATCGTCATCAGCAGCGAGAACACGTAGCCAGCTGTTACGAAGATCACCACCTGCTGCCAGGGAATGAAGAACTGCGCCCCCGTGACGCCGAAGGTGCCGCCGTGGAAGATGTTGCGCGCCAGCAGGGTTGCGCCAACCACACCGGCAAGAATACCCAGAATCGCGATGAAGGTGCTCTCCAGCAGAAAGCTGAGAGCGACCGTGCTGCGTTGGAAGCCGAGCGCCCGCAGCATCCCGATCTGCTGCCTGCGTTCGACCACGGAGCGGAAGGCGATCACGCCGAGCGCCGCGATGCCGACCAGCAGCCCGAGGCCCATAAAGCCCTGCAAGAGGTAGTTGAAACCGAGCTGCAACTGCTGCTGTTTGCCCAGCAGCTCGCTGAAGGATTCGGCCTGGAAGCCGGAGGTCAATAGTGAAGCCCGCATTTGCTTCGCCACCGTCTTCGCGTCCAGACCCGGACCGAGGCGGATGAAGTAGTCCGGTAGTGGCACCGTCCCGAAGACCGGTTCGAACGTCGCGGCCGAGAGCACCATACCGGAGTAGGCGCTGTCCGAGACACCAGTATCGACGATGCCGATGATCGTGACATGTCCGCTTTTCCCCGTACGCGGATCTCTCATCTCGAGCGCGACGGGATCGAACTTCGTCTGCGTCGTCGTTAGCCCAGTTGCAGAAAACGACTGCGGATCACGGAAGCCGCTGCTGCGAATTGCGCTCGCGCTGATCACTGCCAGCCCCGGCGTTTGCGCGACGGCGTCCCATACCGCCTGTTGATCGCTATACCCGTTCGCCGTCGCCTGCAGCTTGATCCGGTTTCGGCGCAGATACTCGTCGTCCGCCTGCAAGATCTGGTAGCGCTTCCAACTCTGGTCATTCTCGCCCGCGTTCCGCAGCTCACGGCGGGGACCGGCGTCGGCCTCCGCGCTCCTGCGCCCCACCGCCAGCAGTTTGGACGGGTCGAAGGCGGCGTTGTTCTGCTGAAGCGCCTGTCGTAGATCGACGATCGGTTTCTCCGCAATGGCGGTGCCGTGAATGTCCCAGCCGCCCTGTGCATCGGCACTGGCGAAGAGCGCGGCGAAGTTTGCATTCAGCGTGGAGATCAGGGTGAGGGAGAAGATGATCAGCGAGAACATCGCGATCGTCATGCCGGTGCGGAAGCGTTTCGCCAGCGGATAGGCGATCGCCATCTTCAGCGCGGGCGCGAACCGCTGCGCCTGGACGCCGATCACCGAAAGAACGAAGAGCAGCGCGGTCAGCCCGGCCGCCATGTAGAGCAACTGGGTGAGGTCGTCGTGGCTCTGGCGCAATGCGATCGCCAGCGCGACCAGCGCCAGCGTCAGCGCCCCGAGCATGGCCGGCGTCAGCCAGGCGTCGCGGCCGCCGCCGCCGCGAAAGAGATTGGTCAGCAGGCGGGCGTTATAGACCAGCACCAGCGTCGTGCCGATCACCATC
>JBBRGK010000633.1:0-2114 GCA_038240805.1 Dehalococcoidia bacterium
CACGAGCAATGGCGGGCAGGCCACGTCGAGACGGTCGTGTGCCTGGTGCCGGTGCGGACCGATTCCGAATGGTTCCACAAAACCTTGAGCGACGACGCCGATATCTACCTGCTTCAGGGGCGCGTCCGCTTTTTGGACAGCACCGGCAAAGGTCAGCACACACCGTTCTCGTTAATGTTGTTGGCGCTCGGCGCCACGGCTGATCAGAAAGTTCGCTATGCGGAGCTTGTCGCCGGCTTCTGGATTGCGCGCCGATCCTCTCTCGTGACAAAGGAATGATCGGCGTAATTTCGGGACACGCTGATCCCGCGACGTTGTTGTGCCAAGTAAATTATCGCAGCCCGGGAGCGAACTGCCTGAATGCACTCCGGACGCGCTCTTCATTGATCGGTTTCTCTAAAATAATGCCCGGCGGTGCGCAAGGTTTGCATTCATCCGGCGTCGCGGTAACGAAGATGACTGGGATCTCGCCCAGTTCTGCGATGATCGATTGGACTGCCAGCGGACCCAGGCCAGCAGCGAGCTTGACGTCCGAGACGATCACCTCGGGCGGCTGATCCAGAGCAGCCGCGACCGCTCCAGCCTCGGTGTCCGCTTGCGCGATTGAGGTAGCGCCAGCCTCCTTAAGGACGCTGCTTAAGTGCTCAGCTATGATCCAGTCGTCTTCAATAACGAGCACGTGGCACATGAGGGTCTCTACTATGTCCGCTGTATCAACCGCTTAGCTGAAGTAGCGATCCTGGTTGGGCCAAATAAACCGGTTGCCATGCACTTCTGGCGGCGGCACCGATGGTGGGTTGATGTCCGACCCCGGGGCATTGTCAGCTCTATGAAGCAGTAAGGACCTGTCCGCCGTCATCAGCCGCCCGCCGGCGACTGCAGCGGCGGGTTGGACGTTGATCTCGAGCGAGATAGGTGTCGACCACACGGACGAACCTCCGCTTGTGCCGCCGTGAAGCAACTGGCAGGCGCGAACAGACCGGCCGGTTTCAAAAACAATCTGATGGAGCGACCGAACAGATGTATTCGTCATCCAGCGATATCGGTGAGTTGTCGCAAACGCTTGGCTTAGAGCGCATCCACCTGATGGAGGCAGCTGGCCGCGCCCGGATCGAGTACCGTGCCGGGCAACACATGTGTCATTCCGGGGGCGTGGTGCAGGGCGGCTTCGTGTCAGGCTGGATCGACGCCGCTATGGCGCATGCCGCGATCGCCATGGCGGGGCCGGACATCGTGCCCATGTCGCTCGAGCTAAAGGTGAGCTTCTTCGCGCCGGTGCGACCCGGCGCCGTGTTTGCGGAAGGCTGGGTCGAGCGCCGGGGACGTTCGACATGTTTCTTCGAAGGCAGCCTGAGCGACGAAACCGGCAAGGTCCTGGCGAAGGCGAGTTCTACCCTTCTGCTCGCTTCGCGTGAGCGGGTTGAGCCTGCATCGAGCTCAGCTGTGCGTTAGCGCCGCGCTATCCCAAGGCTGCCGAACGGGCCGCTGGACGGTTGTCCGCCAGCTGTAACCTCCATCATCGAACACGAAGGACCGGAACTCTGTCCAAAATCGTAAACGGCTCAAGCCTCCAGCCCAGGTCTGGCGGGAAGCCAAAGCAGATCGTCCTACTGTTGCACGGCTATGGATCGAATGGCGCTGACCTGATCTCGCTGGCACCGCATTGGCAGCATAGCTTGCCCGATACGCTGTTTCTGGCACCCAATGCGCCGCAGCGATGCGGCGTCGGAGCCGGATATCAGTGGTGGCCACTGGCCGCGTTTACGCCAGCCGCACTGGCCCAGGGGGCAAAAGCGGCAGCGCCGGTGATCGATGCCTTCATAGACCGTAAGCTGGACCAGTACGGGCTGAGCGACAGCGATCTTGCGATCGTCGGCTTCAGCCAGGGCACGATGATGGCACTTCACGTCGGTCTTCGTCGAGCCAAGCCCGTTGCGGCGGTCGTCGGCTACTCAGGCATGCTCACCGGCGTGCCCGAGCTGTCGCATGCTCCGATCACCAAACCTCCGGTTCTGCTGGTGCATGGTTCGGCAGATCCGGTGGTGCCCGTTGCCGCCTTGCACGCAGCAAAGCGCGACCTGGAGCATCTCGGCATCGCGGTGACAGCACACGTG
>JBBRGK010000634.1:0-2110 GCA_038240805.1 Dehalococcoidia bacterium
CAGATCGGCGCCCTCGCCCACGAGCTTGGCCATGCCCTCGGACTGCCGCATCCAACGGACCCCGAAACACGGGCGCTCAGCGTCATGTGGAGCTGGTGGGAGTTCCCGCACTGCGGCCTCTCGGAGCCCGAGCGCACTATCGCCAGCCGCACGGCCACGAACTGGCTCGCGCAACAGGCGACACCAGTATGAGAACGCTCACCAGTACCCAGCTTGCCGCGCAGCAAAGCCTCGCCACCATCCCGGTTGCCTCGCTTTCGCTTCGGCCAGCGACGGCAGCAGAGGACCGCTACCGTTTTCCTGCACAGACCGGCTGGCAGTTCCCCGGCGTCATCCTCGGCGCCGCACCGTACGCCATCGCCGCCGGAGCTGGCACGCTGAGCATCTTCGCCCTCTACGGCGGCCACGTACACAGCACGAGCTTCAGCGGCACTCCACCTGTGCAGGGCGCGGCCGTCGATCAGGGCCTCAACCCCGATACGATCATCGCTGCGGCGGCAGACAGCTCCCGCATTGCTTACATCACCACTGGCGCGTCTCCTACCATCGCCCACCTCCATGTCTATAGCGGCGGCGCCTGGGGCACCGTTGAGCCAATCAACACCACGCAGGCAATCCTCGCCATCGCCTGCGCCTGGTCCGGCGATGGCCGCCTGCTCATCCTGATGGCCCAGTCTTCACAGATTCAGGGCTATGTGCGCACCGCTCACAACGTCTTCGTCGGCCCTTACAGCACCGGCTACCCGGCGGGGACCACCGGCTACACCGGCATCACGGCAGCCTATAGCAAGCCCGGTGGCGCCGCTGGCTCCGGCGACTGGCTATTCGCCTTCGGTGCATCGACCGTAACCACATCGAACATCTTCACCGGTGTCCTCGGAGACGGCGCCATTCAGGCCGTTGGCACCTATGCCCAGCCGTTGCTCGACACAACCGCCAACCTCAGCACGGCCACGCTGCCTGGTACGAAGTTCACCGTCTCGAGCATCGTCATGGCGGACACCCCTCGCATCGCCACGTTCGAGGATTTTCAGAACCAGCCTGCCGGACTCGAAACCGGGCACAACTATCTGCAAAGCGCACTCACGCCCGCCCAATTTAAGGCCGGCTACCTCAGAGAGCCCCTACCGATCAACATCCCGGCGATCGTCCCCATGCAGGCCGCAGTCGACGCCGCAAGCTCCCGCTTCTGGCTCGTCGCCCGCGACAGCTTCACCTACGCCGACCCGTCGCTTTCGACCGACCTCTCAAGCCGCATTCTCTCCGCCAGAACCAGCGAGGACGAAAGCAAGTCCACCGCTCATCTGCTGCTCGACAACGCCGACGGCAGCCTCAACTCCCTGCTTTCGCTCGACAGCATCGGCAGCCGCGCCACGATCCAGTTCGGCTACCGGACCTCAGCTGGCAACGAGTTCTCGCAGCCGCGCCAGTACTGGATCACGACGATTCACGCTCTTCACCACAGCGGCTATTCGATCATCGACCTCCAGGCCGCCGACGCGTGGCTGGTACTTGCCTCCTACCGGCCTCGCCGCACCCAGACCTTTGCCGCTGGAACGATGACCATTGCCCAACTCATCCAGTGGATCCTCGCCCGTGCCGGCCTGCCCTTCACACCGCCCGGCAGCCCCTCGACGCTTCTGCAGACCGAACCAGCCTTTACGATCACCCCCAACCTCGACGGCATCCACGCCGTACACGCTCTGCTCGACATGGTGCCCGAAGTGCTGCTGTTCGATTACACGGGCGGCAGGCTGATCATGCCTGACCCGGCAGCTACGGCCGTCTACAGTTATGGCCCTGCATCCCACCAGGTGATCGGTGGCCGCCGGACGATCACTCCCCAGGGTCTCAACCACGTTCAGATCTTCGGCAACGCCTTCGCTGGAGCGAAGCTGCCCAGCCTGATCGCCGACTCGTTTGACACCGACGACGCTGCCCGCGTCGGCGACTTCCCCACCGTAATCAGCGACAGGCAGTTGAGCACGGTGCTCGCCCAGACCCGTGCAGACGCCACCCTGCGCAAGGCCCAGCTCATCCAGGACACCGGTGAGATCGCCACCGTACCCAACATCGGCCTCGAAATCTGGGACCCGATCGCGATCACCTG
>JBBRGK010000635.1:0-2089 GCA_038240805.1 Dehalococcoidia bacterium
AGTCGGTAACGTAGGTTCCGAGATTCGCGTTTAGGGCGGCGACTAAGAGCGGGTCAGCGTCTTGCTCGAAGTTCCAAATAGCGGCCGAGTTGCCGACGCCGCTCATCGGCAGGATCGCAGCGATGAGGGTTCGCTCATTCGTGGCGGGTGCCATCATCCGCGATGTCAGCAACCAGCCACGCTCCCAGCGGCCGGCGAGGCGGCTTTCGACCTCCGCCTCGGGCACCCAGTACCGCGGCAGTACCACGCAGGCGGGGTTGGCCTTCTCGGCCTCGGTCAGGTCGCGCGTCTCCAGGCCGTCGTAGGTTGCCCAGCGGTGGTCGAACTGGTGCAGCAGCTTCGCCTCGTAGAGCGGCAGGTAGCGCCCATCGCCGCGCTCGAAGCGGCTGCCCGCAAGCCGCCAGCCCTGCTGCTCAAGCTGCTCGCGCGTGCGGAAGAGGCCGGAGTCGTTCGACATGTGAAACATCGTGGCAAAGCGGAGGTCCCACGGGTTGCGCTCGGGCGGGCCTTCGGCGATCAGCACCAGCACGCGGCGGTAGATCGCGCGGGTGATCACGGCGTCGCGCCTGCTGCGGAAGATAGGGCAGGTGCGCGTGTTCGGGTTCAGCAGGGCGATGTCGTCCGCCGTCAGCACGAAGCGGCGGCCGGGGTCGCGCAGGTCGTCGGCGCCGAGCAGGAAGAAGGCGAAGATCGCGCCCCTGTCTGAGGGTCGCTCGCTGCCCGCCATCGTCAGCAGGCAGAACTTCATCCGGCTATCCACCGCCGGAAACACCTTCGCCCGGTTCTCGATGTCATAGAGGCTGGCGAGCGAGCGCGACTCCATCAGCGACTGGAAGAAGAACTTCGTCGTGTCGTCGCTGGCGATGCCTGAAGGCACGATCACCCCCGCCCGGCCGCGCGGCCCCAGCACGGTGCGAAAGGTCTCGGCGAAGACGGCGTAGGTGTTGATGCGCCCCCGCCCACAGAGCGGGAAGCGTCCGCTGTTGCCTGCAAAGAAGCTCACGCCCTCATGCATGCGTTTGGCATCGAGGAACGCCGTGTATAGCGCCGGGTCTTCCTACTCCAGCGCCGCGATCATCCGCTTTCGCGTGGCTCCTGTACCCGCTTGCGCGATCTCTGGCCGCCGCTCAGCGAACCACTCCTGTTCCTTTAGCTCCGTATGCTCCCAGGGCGGGTTGCCAAGCATCACGTCGAAGCCGCCGCTCCAGCCGGCCGGCTCGTTCTCCGGCGTCTCGCCGGCGGCGGGCGGGCGGAACACATCGGGGAAGGCGAGCTGCCAGTGGAAGAACTGGTACTGCGCCGCCAGCCGCTCGATCTCGGCCAGCATCCACGGCGCGATGCTGAACGGGTTCGCCTCCAGCCGCCGCAGCACCTCGGTTGTGATCGCGTAGTCGAAACGGCGCGTTTTCTGCCAGACGAAGGCAGCGCACCAGGCGTCGGCAAGCAGGCGGCCGTTTCGGTAGTCGCTGCTGCGCACCAGCTCGGCGTAGCGCTGCTCGCGCCCGCGCACCCCCGCCAGGGTCGCGTCGTCGATCGCGTCCACGTCCGCCATCGCCGCCGGCAGGTTGCCCAGCCGCTCCCAGGGTTGCAGCGCGTGGTCGAGCATCGTCAGCTGGCCGTCGCGCTCGGCCCGGTTGCGCTTGCGGAACTCGTTGCAGACGGCCTTCTCGTCGCCTTCGATCGGCTCGAACGCCTTGTCGGGAATACCCTGCGCCAGCAGCGCGGGCGTTGTGCCAAGCAGGCTGTTGCCCACCAGGATCCGGTGGTCGAGGAAGGAGAGCGGCCGGCCCGGCTCCAGCGCCTCCATCCAGAGCGCAACCTTGCACAGCTCCACCGCCATCGGGTTCAGATCGACGCCGTGCAGGCAGCGGCCGATCACCTCGCGCAGCGCGTGGCGCACCGCCTCGGGCGATGGCTCCTCGTCGCCGGTGCGTATGCTCGCCAGCCGCCGGGCGATCCGGTGCGCGGCGGCGATCAGGAAGTGGCCGCTGCCGCAGGCGGGGTCGCAGACTTTCAGGGCCAGGATCTGCGCCTCGGCGTTGGGGCCGCGGGCCGCCTCGTCCAGCACCGGGTCCAGCGCCGAGTCCAG
>JBBRGK010000636.1:0-2088 GCA_038240805.1 Dehalococcoidia bacterium
CTGGTTGATCTGCGGGGCATCGGCCGGCATCACGATGTGCGTCTTCAGACCGGCACGAGCGCCATACGCGGCCCAGGCGCCGCCTGCGTTACCGGCAGTCGGCATCGCGATCTCGGTGATGCCAAGCTCTTTTGCCCGCGAGACCCCAGCAGAGGCCCCTCGCGCCTTGAAGCTCCCGGTTGGGTTTAGCCCTTCGTCTTTCATCCAGAGCTCGCCGAAGCCGAACTTCTCACCGGCACGGTCGAGCTTGAGCACGGGTGTGAAGCCTTCGCCGAGTGAGACGATATTCGCCGGGTTTTCAACCGGCAGTAGTTCGCGATAGCGCCACATCGTCGCCTCGCGGCCTTTGAGCGAATCGCGCTGTACGGAACTTGCCAACCGCTCCAGATCGTAGCGAGCCAGCATTGGCGAGCTGCAGACGCAGAGGTTGACGACCTCTGTGGGCAAACGGCGCTCACCGCACTTCGGGCACTCAAGGTGCAGCAGGTAGCTCATACCGGGCGGCCTCCATCTGGACCGTATCCTCACGGGGTGCAGCGCTATAGTAGCCCGTGCAACGGCGGGGCCGTAGCCCCTACGCGGGCAGCACCCGCTCGCGGCGCAGGAGCGCCAGCGCGGAGGTCAGCGATTCCTCGGGCTGATACTGGTTGATCTCGAGCGTGCGTACGGGCACGTTCGCGACGACTGACGCAATGCGGGACCAGTTCACGTCGCCGCTGCCTGGAGCGCGGTGATCAACGATGCCCTGCATATCGTGCAGATGGCAGCCGATCATGCGGTCGCCGAGACGGTTGAACCAGTCCTCCAGCGGCACAAGCCCGAGCCGATCCAGGATCTCCGCGTGGCCAACGTCGTGCCAGTAGCCGGCGACGGCTGGATCGTGCTCGGCGAGCAGAGTAGCCGCCTCCTCGGGGAGCGGGATCTCGTGGTACCACATCCGGCATTCGAGTCCGATCCGGACACCATGTCGCCTTGCCGTAACTGCCAGTTCATCCAGGCTCCGCGCCGCAGCCACAAGGGCGGCCGGCGCTCGGACGGCGCGCTGTTCAGTCGCCTGCTTGCGAGCCGATTCTACCTCTGCGCCGTCCGTTTTACCTGCCTGGTACAGCCGTCTGAGCGCACCGTCTCCGGCGACACCGCCCGAGCCGATGCCGCCGAGGTGGACGACGACGCTGCCGGCACCGGCCTCGCCTGCAAGCTCGATCGTGCGATTCGTCGCCTCGATCGCGGCCCTGCGTTCGATCTCGTCTTCCGCAGCCAGGTTGAGATCGGTGTTCCAGCGGCCACGATCGGTGCGGGCACGGGGCGTCGGCGCGTGAAGGCTGCTCAGGGGCAGCACAGATTGCGCCATCAGGGTGCGGAGACCAGGCTCATCGGTCGCGTGGCTGACCTCGATGTGATCGTACCCTGCGGCCTTTGCGATTTCCGCAAAGGCGTTCATATCGGTGTCGAAGCGGGGCTGCTGTGCCCACATCGTGGACAGTGCGACATAGACCTTCGGGACCTTCACGCGTCCTGCTCTCCGGTCCCGGATGGTTTCTGCTCCGGACCGTCGTTCTTGTAACCGGGGATACGCGTCTCAGTTTGCCATGCGGCTGCCGCAGAACCCACCAGCGCAAGCAGGAGGCCGCACATTAGCGCTGGCGGCGTCCGCCAGCCGAGGAGGGCCGGCAGCATACCTCCGAGGACCGCGGCACCAAGCGCAACAGCCAGAGCCAGAAACGTCGGGCGTCGTGTGAACACCGCCGCGAGCGTCCAGCCGGCCGTGCCGAGTGCCAGCCAGACCAGCAGCAGCAGGCCGAAGAAAAGCGGCGCTACCGCCACCGGTGGGCCTCGCCCGGTTCACGCTCAATTGCTTGCGGGCGGCACCGAGGGACCTCACCCCGTCCCCTCTCCATTGCCCGCAGGCAATAGAGAGGGCGATCCGTGGTTGCGTTGCACGGACACCAAGGATGGGCGCGAGCGCGGTCGCGATTCTCCCCGCTGGTCGCGCAGGGTGAAGCGACTGCGGCATGAGATCCCCCGTCCATCCTCGCTGCTCGCATTGGGCACCCAATGATCGCCCTCTCTGCCGGCCGTAGCCGGTGG
>JBBRGK010000637.1:0-2087 GCA_038240805.1 Dehalococcoidia bacterium
TGGTTTGAGTGTAGGAAGCCGTTCGGGCGGAGACAAGGCAACGCGGAGCGCTCGCCCCTCTCACCGCAATCTCAGGAAGGTTGGATACACTATTCTGCGACGACGGTCACGGTTCACCGCCGCAGAGAAAGCAGAAGATGACAACCGCACGACACTCGATCCTTGTGATCGACGACGACGCCAGAATCGTCAGTCTGCTGCGCCGGGCGCTCTCGTATGAGGGCTATCTCGTTCGTACAGCCGTCACCGCAACCACGGGCCTTGCGAGCGCCCGCGACGAACCGCCGAATCTGGTGGTGCTGGATCTGATGCTGCCCGACCTCGATGGTTACGAGGTCTGCAGACGGCTACGCGCTGCGGGCGACGTGCCCGTGCTTATGCTCACCGCGCGCGATGATGTCGACGACCGTGTTCGCGGGCTCGATGAGGGTGCAGACGACTATCTGGTGAAGCCGTTCGCCCTGCAGGAACTGCTGGCCCGTGTGTGCGTGCTATTGCGCAGGTCGCAAGCGCAGGCGGATCTGCCGGTGTATCGTTTTGAGGACCTCGTGCTCGACACGGCCACGCGGGAAGCGAGCCGAGGCGGCCGCCTGATCCAGCTCAGCACGAAAGAGTATCAGCTACTGTTGCTGTTTCTTCGGCACCCTCGCCAGGTGTTGACCCGCGATCTGATCATGGATCAGGTCTGGGGCTACGATTACAGTGGAGAGTCGAATGTCCTCGAAGTGTACGTGGGCTATCTGCGCCAGAAGCTCGAGGCCGGTGGGGAAACACGCGTGATCCACACGATGAGGGGTTCCGGCTACGTCATGAAAAGTCAGCTCCCCGATCCAGTTCACTAGAGACAGGTTTCGTACCGTGTCGATTCGTCTGCGCCTGACCCTGCTGTATAGCATGGTGCTTGCGATCACGCTGGTCGTGTTCGGGGTCGTGCTCTACCTCCGACTGGATCGGAATCTTCATACGGAAGTCGATCGCTCACTCAGCGACCGGGCGAGTCGCGAGATACGGTTTTTGGGAGGCCGCAATGCTAGCCGGCCGGGTGGGCGGGAGTTCGATCCCGGCGGCGGCGCGGGCCTCGGGGATCCGGCGATCTTTCAGGAAATCCGCGGCGCCAATGGCGCTGTTTGCTTCTCGCCGCCGAATCAGGGGCAGGACAGGCTTTCACAGCCAGGGAGCGTCGACCAGACGCACTTTGAGAATGCCACGGTTAACCATGTCCATCTGCGTGTGCTGGTCCGGCCGCTGGCGAACGATATCCCCGGACTTGCGGCGCTGAGCAACTGCACACCGCCGGCGACGGAACTGCTGGCGCGCTCGCTTACCGATGTGGATACCACCCTGGGACGACTTCAGTTTGTCCTGTTGCTCGGCACGGCAATCGCGCTGGCGAGCGCAGCAGCTGCCGGTTATTTGCTAGCGCGCAAAGCGTTGCAGCCAATCGACCGACTGACCGCCGAGGCAGCCGGGATCGGCCACCGGCAGGACTTCAAGCGTCGTGTTCAGCACCTTGGCCCGAACGATGAAGTCGGCCGCCTCGCCACAACTTTCAATGACATGCTTGACGGCCTTGATGCAGCACACGAGCGGCTGCGTGCCGCGTTCGAGTCACAGCGACGTTTCGTCGCTGACGCGTCGCACGAACTGCGTACGCCTTTGACGACGATTCGCGGCAACGTCGATCTACTGCGGCTGGAGGACCAGGACGCGAGTCCTGATCAGCAGGAGGCCCTGTCAGATATCGCAACAGAAGCGGAGCGCATGAGCCGCCTCGTCAATAACCTGCTTGCGCTCGCCCGGGCCGATAGCGGTGTGCATATCGCCAGGCACCAGATTGATGTGCATTCGGTCGTGTCTGAAGTATTCCAGAAAGCGTCCAGGCTCGCAGATCACGTCGATTTGCGGCTCGGCGAGTCGACAGGCGGCCTTGTGGTCGGAGACCGGGACTACCTGGTCCAGTTACTGTTCATTCTGGTAGACAACGCTCTCAAGTACACGCCCACAGGCGGCATCATCACTATCTCCACGTCACTGGCAGGCGGCAAATTGCGGCTCGCAGTGGAGGACACGGGCGTTGGCATCGACCC
>JBBRGK010000638.1:0-2081 GCA_038240805.1 Dehalococcoidia bacterium
CTGTCGGGTCCGGCATCACCCCGGGCTCGGCTACCGAACAGAATGATCTTCAGCAGACTGTCGCCGTAGGCGCCGCGTGCATCCCGGCTGAAAATCTCCACAGCCTTCGCCGCCGCCGGTTCGAGGCCGCCGGTCATCAAGGACGATAGGCTCCGCCCCGCCATGACTCACCCCTACATCGCATCGAGAACTACACAGACGCGGTCCTGTTCGTCGTCCTTGAGCAGGCAGAACGGATCGCCCTCCCGTGCTTCGAAACCCCCTTCGGACACGCCGCTGCGGCGCATCTCGTCAGACCTTCGGGCCTGCGCCCCCTGACCTCGCCCGAGGCCGGGGGGCTTTGTCAAAAGGGACGTCGAAGTAGACGGCCTCCAGGTCCATGCTGAACTCCACAGCGTCCAGATCCAGGATGCTTTCCGGCGTCGGCAGCACCTTCATCTCCCAGCCGTTCTCGACCCTGAAAAAGTGTTCGACCCGCATCTGGTCCGTGTAGGCCAGTACGATGTGCTGGACCGTGGGAAGGTTCTTGTAGAATTCCAGCTTCGGCCCGCGGTCGCGGTCGATCGTGGACGGTGACAGTACCTCGACCACGACGACCGGATCGGTGATGAACGTATTGTTGCTGGTAGGGCCGCAGCGCACGACGACATCGGGCCTGAACTTGTCGCGTCCGGTGGAGTTGGCCGACGCCTGCACCATCATGCCGCCCTGGTAGGTCCGGCAGCCCCTCTTGTCCATGGCGAGCTTGAGGTTGGCGCCGATATTCCCAGCGATCTGTTCGTGCGTCTCGCCCGGATTGCTCATCAGCAGCGGCACACCGTCGAACAACTCGAAGTTCTTTCCCTCCGCCATGCTCTCGACGAAGGCGTCGAACTCGGGGATGCTCATCTCGATCTTTTGCGCGGCTCCGCCATCACGCCGTCTTCCTTTCCGTCGGTTTGCGGGGCTTCGCCAGCCACTCGGTCAGCGCCTGCTCCACGATATGGGAGACCTTGCATTCGTCCTCAACGGCGGCGTGCTTGGCCCTCTTTATCAGCTTCGCGTCCATGATCACCATCAGCGGCTTCTTGCCGGCAGGCGCACGCTGGCCGCCGCGCCTCTTCGGCTTTTCGCCGTCCGCCTTGTCCGTCATTTTCACCTCCCGCCTGTCCGAACACTATTGCGCACGCGTGCACGTTTGACAAGCGGTTCCTCCGCCGCGCTCGTTATGCCTACTTGGCTCTGAGGTTAACATACCGAAAAAATACCTCGACTCCGACCCTTGGAATATGCAGTTTATAGCACCAGATGGACATCAGTACAGGAGCTAGAAACGCATGTTTGCCGCGATGACGAGGGAGCAGCGACGGTTGGTGGAGGCCATGCGCGCCACCACGACTGAATTCGCCGTGCTCGCCCGCTCGCGGGACGAGTTCATCGGCGGCATGCAGTGGCTCACCGTGAAGGGCAACGAGTACCTGACGCGCTACCGCCGGGATCCAGTCACAGGCGAGCAGAAGTCGACCTCGCTCGGACGGCGCTCGCCTGACACCGAAGCCGTTTATCAGCGCTTCATCTCCGGTCGTGCCGACC
Organism: Dehalococcoidia bacterium; assembly: GCA_038240805.1. Lineage (GTDB taxonomy): Bacteria > Chloroflexota > Dehalococcoidia > CAUJGQ01 > CAUJGQ01 > JBBRGK01. The sequence goes on from JBBRGK010000638.1 coordinate 1,573, forward strand.
GCGACCGTGAGATGGATGAGATCAAGCCGGCCATCGCCGAGCAGACCCGGATGGCCAAGGCGCTGCGGCTGTCCCGCACCCCGTCTGAGATCGCCGAGGTGGCCCGTGCGATCGGTCATTCCGACCTCATCGACCATGTCAGCATCGTCGGGGAGGCCGCCGTCTACGGCTACGAATGCGAGCTGGCGGCGTTGCTGCCCCGTGAACTCCTGCCGAGCGACGGCATGGACCTGCTCGTCGCCGGCGTGGAGCCGGACGAAGTGATCGACGAGGTCGCCGCCGTGCTGCGCCGCGGACGCGTGGACGTCCGCCGGCGGGGCGAGGCCGAATTGCGAACCCAGGAAGGCCTGCATATCCGCCTCCTCACCCCGTCGATGCTCGCGCACTCCGTAGAACGGTATGCCGACTACAGTTACGGCTCCAGCGAAGCGGCGCGGTGGGCGCTGGAGCAGACGCCGCTGCGGTCGATCTTCATTGACCGGCAGGGACGCACCGCACCGGTCTCGCTG
>JBBRGK010000639.1:0-2073 GCA_038240805.1 Dehalococcoidia bacterium
AGGTCGAGCGTCTCATCAACCGCTTCAAGCAGTTCCGGCGGGTCGCAACGCGCTACGAGAAGCTCGCGGTCCGGTACCATGCCGTGATCACCATCGTCGCCATCCTCATGTGGTTATGACTTTGCAAACAGGCCCTAGCCATCAGCGTCATCACCTATATGGAGGTCTACCGGGGCACGCTGCGCAGCGCAGACCCTGAAGCAGCGCAGGCAGAATTCGCTGATTTTCTTTTGATATCTTGAATGCCGCGACCGCCATCGAGTACGGCCTTACTCTGCTCACCCGCAATCTCAATGACTACGACGACATTCCGGGCCTGCAGCTCTATCAGACCAGCTAGGACACCTCGCCAAACGGGGGCGATTTGCCGGATGCGGCGGTTGGCGAGCTTTATCGCTGGCGGAAGTGAGGGAGGATCTGCTCGCCGGCAAGGGTTATTGTCTGGGCGATCAGCTCCGGCGGCATGTCGCCCGGCGCCACCCGCATCTGGATCTGATTGACGCCGTCCGCGGCGTATGCCTGGATCTGTTCTCTGACCATCTCGGGCGTGCCGATCAGGCTGATCTCCGCGGCTGTGCTCTCGATCAGGTCGGGGGCATCGGGGTCGAGGCGGACGGGCGCTCCGTCCGCGCCCGGCTTCTGCGCGAGCAGGCCGCCGCCTCGGGCGTACGACCGTAGGACCCGCTCGAGATACGGCCGGCCCTCCGCCAGGCTGCTGTTTGTCGGGGCGAGGAACGTCAGCCGGTTCGCGACGACGGCGGTCGAGTCGGGATCCTTGCCGGCATCCTGGAGCGCCTGCCGGTAACGCCGGATCTGGCCTGCCATGTCCGTGCGTCGATAGGGCGTGGCGGCGTACCAGCCATCGCCGAGTGTTGCGGCGCGGCGGGCCGCACGCGGCGCCATCCCGCCCACCCAGATCGGCGGGCCGCCCGGTTGCAGCGGCAGCGGCCGGATCGTCTGGTCGATCGTGGTCAGCTCGCCGTGGAAGCCCGATTCGCCCCGCCAGAGCGCCTTCAGTGCCATTAGCATCTCATCCAGCCGCTTGCCGGCGATGGCACGGTCGATGCCAAAGCGTTTCCAATCGGGCGGGTTGCCAACGGCGATCCCGAGGGTGAACCTGCCTCCCGAGAGCTGGTCTAGCATCGCTCCCTCGTAGGCGAGTCGCAGCGGCTGCCAGCCGGGCATGAGACTAACGCCGGTGCCGAGCCGCAGGGACGTGCGGGGAGCGAGGCTCGCCAGCACCAGAAACGGGGCCGGTATATGGAAATTGCCCGGAGCGTCTGGAAACTGCTCGCCGGCGAAGACCGAATCAAACCCGTAGCGCTCGGCCAGCCGGATCGCGGGGATGTAGCCGTCGAGCACGCGGTCGAGGGACGTACGCTCCGTGCCGAAATCAAGCGCCAGGCCGAACGACATGTTAGGCATGAGCCACCTCATTCAAATTCGGTCTCAGGCGTCCCATCGAACGATACCCGCGGGCGTCTCCTGATCTTAGGCCCCTGCCCAGGTGAGGATGAGATCCGTGCCAAAGCCTGCCAGGAAACCGAGCACGACGCCCCACATGCTGAGTTCTCGCAGCCCGAAGCGGCGGCCCATGTTCAGCAGCTCCGCCACCACATAGAAAATGGACCCCGCCGCCAGGGCGAGGAAGAGCACGAACGCTACTTCAGCGTGGAAGCTGAACCCCAGAAGCGTCCCGAGGAACGTTGGACCGCCTCCGATCAGCCCGGCGAGCCCGAGGAAGGCCCATGAGGGCCGGCTGGCAGCCGTCAGTGGAGCGGCGATGCCGAAGCCCTCGGTCATATTGTGCAGACCGAACCCCACGATCAGCACCGTAGCGAGCGCGATGGCTCCTACTCGGGACGCCTGCCCAATTGCCAATCCCTCGGCGAAATTGTGGACGCCGATACCCGTGGCAATCATGAGGGCGAGGCGTTCGGGAGTTGGTTGATCGCTTGGCGTGGACTGTGCGGTGCGGTGAATGAACATTCGCTCGAAGTAAACCAGGCCCAGCAGACCAACGCACAGCCCCAGTGCGAAGACGGCGACAAGGACGATAAAGGTGCCCGGGCT
>JBBRGK010000640.1:0-2042 GCA_038240805.1 Dehalococcoidia bacterium
CCGCCCATGCGCAGACCGACCGGGTCCACGGTGTGGCCAACGCCAGTCGACACGTGTGCTGTCACGGCGATGCCGAGATGCTCCAGGTCGCGCTTTGCTGCGTGCAGGGCGGCAACGGGCACCACCGGATCTGCCGAACCATGCACCAGCAGAACCGGCGGCTTGGTGATCGACGCGTGCGACAAATCGGTCATGCCGGTGAGCATGCCTGCGTAACCGACGACCGCCGCAACGGGCTTGGCGCGACGGAGACCGACATGAAGCGCCATCATCGTGCCCTGGCTGAAGCCGACGATCGCAAGGTCGCTGTCGCTCAGCCCGTATTGGTCCAGCTTGCGGTCGATGAAGGCATCGATCGCCGGTGCTGCTTCTGTCGCCCCCTGGGCCAGCGCTGCGGGCGTGAACGCGGCCAGTGGCCACCACTGAAAGCCCGCTCCGACGCCGCATCGCTGCGGCGCATTCGGTGCCAGGAACAGCGCATCGGGCAGGCTTTGCTGCCAATGTGGCGCCAGCGAGATCAGATCAGCGCCATTCGATCCATAGCCGTGCAGCAGTAGGACGATCTGCTTTGGTTTCCCGCCCGACACGGGCTGAAGGCTTGAGCCGTTTGCGATTTTGGACAGACTTCCGGTCCTTCGTGTTCGATGATGGAGGTTATAGCTGGCGGACAACCGTCGAGCGGCCCGTTCGGCAGCGTTGGATAGCGAGGCGCTAACGCACAGCTGAGCTCGATGCTGCCTCAACCCGCTCACGCGAAGCGAGCAGAAGAGTAGAACTTGCCTTCGTCAAGACCTTGCCGGTTTCGTCGCTCAGGCTGCCTTCAAAGAAGCATGTCGTACGTCCCCGGCGCTCAACCCAGCCTTCCGCAAACACGGGGCCCGGCCGTACAGGCGCGAACAAGCTCACCTTTAACTCGAGCGACATGGGCACGATGTCTGGCCCTGCCATGGCGATCGCCGCATGCGCCATCGCGGCGTCGATCCAGCCGGACACAAAGCCGCCCTGCACCACGCCCCCGGAATGACACATGTGGGGCCCGGCCAGGTACTCGATCCGGGCACGGCCAGCTGCATCCATCAAGTGGATGCGCTCAAGACCAAGCGTTTGCGACAGCTCACCCATCTCGCTTGGTGCCGAAGACATATATTCTGTCGCTCCATCCGGTGGATTTTAAAACCAGTCGGCTTGATCGCGCCTGCCAGTTGCTTAACGGCGGCACAACCGGAGGTTTGTCAGCACGGTCGACACCTAGCTCGCTCGAGTCCCAAAAATCAGCCGTTCACTCATGTAGTTCAGCGATGGCGCTTTCCTGCGATCGCGCGGGCGGTCCGGTGCCTCTTTCGCTGATGATGAGGTGGGGTAACGCGCCAGCCGATTGCCAGTTCAGAGATCGATCCGCTCCAGCACGAAGGTGCCCTCATGTTCGTCAAGCTCCACGACGTTCATCTTGAGTTTAGGATGCGGAAAGCTGCGGTCGATCGATCGGGGGACAGCTCCCTTGTCCTTGGCCACGAGGATGATGATGCTGAGCACTCCGTTTAGGTGGTCGCGCGCGTGCACTAGGTTTTCGACCAACTCGACAAAACCAGGGCGCGACTTCCACTCGCCGGGCCTGTCGCTGCTCCAACTGCGATAGATCTTCCCGCCGCTTTCGAACCGGTCTTGCCAAAGCCGGACAGCCACCACCGATCCGTCAGGACTGCGGCCCGACCAGCTCCACCTAATGTTCTTCGGCACGACGCCGAAAAACTCGAACGCATCGCTGTGATTGCCCACTACCTGTCTCTCCTAGCTGAGCAGCATAGCGGTGGTCCGGCGGCATACAACCGCGAGCAATTGAGTGGGCTCGCTGCTGCAGTGCACTTCGTACACTCATTCAGGCGATACTCGACGTCTGAAAGGGGGCCGTGTGTGGACGGCTCTCCGTTGGCAAGGGGTTTTCTGAGCGTCAGCACAGTGTTGGTCGGTGCGGCCATGTGTTCGACCTGTTGATGCGGCCTGTCATGTGCCGCTGGCCATAATGCCATTCGCGCGTCTCGGGT
>JBBRGK010000641.1:0-2018 GCA_038240805.1 Dehalococcoidia bacterium
GGGCCTGCTCGAGCACCGACCCCGTCACCCATCCCGCCAGCGCCCCCGCCAGACCCGCCCCCATGTTCATGAAGGCGCCCACCGTGGCCGCATAGCGGCTCCCGATGTCCTGACACGTCGCCCACGCGCTCGGCACGGTGAGGTCGGTGGCAAACGCCGCCAGCGAGACGGCCACAAAGAAGAGGAACGCGTTGGGAGCAAAGGGACACGCGAGAAAACAGACCACGCAAACGCTGTGTCCGATCCAGCCGCACAACCGGCGCGCCCGCCGGCGGTCGCCCGTCCGGCGCACGATCGAATCCGTGATCATGCCGCCGAGCAGGCAGCCGATGGCGCCCGACAGCAACGGGCCACCCTTGTAGAGCGCGCCGAGAGCCTGGGTGAAGGCGTACCCTGGATCGGCTTCTACACCTACGGCGAGCTTGGTCCGGTGGGCCAGCACAACTGCTTTCACAACTGGACTGCGGTGCTGGCGGCGATCTACTGATCTACGAACGAACTCCCTCTATTGATCTACCGATCTACCCGATCTACCAATGGGCCGGTGATGGCGACGGAAACAGGTGGGGATACAGAGAAGCAGGCCGGCGGGCAGGCGCGGCTGGTGGCGTCGCTGCGTGAGGAGAACCGGCGGCTCGACGGCCAGGTCAAACGGCTGGTGAAGGTCGAGAGCGAGCTTAACGAAACCCGGGTCTACCTCGACAGCCAGCTTGGGCTCTACCGGCACCTGTATGAGCTCGGCAAGCTGCACACCGCCAGCTTCGACCTCGAGACGATTCTGCAGAGCACGGCACAGTTCGTGATCTACGAGTTCAACTTCGAGCGCTGTCTGATTCTCTTTGCCGACGCCGCTGGCGTGTTCACGGTCCGCCAGCAGGACGGCTACTACGAAGAAGCCGAGAGCGCCCACGCGGCGGGGCTACGCCTTGAAAGCGGGCTGCCATCGCTGCGCCCGCTGTTCGAGCGCGGCGAGTCCGTGATTTCTTCAGAACGCAACGGAGATGCGGCGCTGGTGGCGCTTGGCGCGGCAGCAGGGATGGACGAATACCTGGTTTTTCCGATCGGTGGTGAAGTAGGAAAGCCGGTCGGGCTGCTGTTCGCTGGCAACAGTGCCGCGATGATGCAGTACCAGACACGGGTAGAGCGCAAGAGCGAGATCCTGGTCGGGTTCGCCAACCTCGCCGGACAGGTCTCAAGCGCGGTCAACAACGCCAACTTCTACCGCGAGCTTGAGCAGGAGCGCCGGATGCTCGAAGCAAAAGTGGAGGACCGAACGCGCGAGCTGCAGCAGGCTTCGGCTGTGGCGGAGGCGGCCAACCAGGCGAAGAGTGCCTTTCTCGCCAACACGAGCCACGAGCTGCGCACGCCACTAAACGCGATCATCGGCTACAGCGAGATGCTGGCCGAGGAGGCGGAAGATGCCGGCCAGGAGGTGTTTATCCCCGACCTGCAGAAGATAACCAGCTCAGGCAAACACCTGCTGGCGCTGATCAACGACATCCTCGACCTCTCCAAGATTGAAGCCGGCAAGATGGACGTGTATCTTGAGGACTTCGAGATCGAACCGCTGCTCCGCGAGGTAGAGCAGACGGTGCAGCCGCTGATCGAGAAGAACGCCAATCGTCTGGTGGTGCAGTATCCAGCCGCACCGGGCCAGATGCACGCCGACCTGACCAAGCTGCGGCAGGCGCTCTACAACCTGCTCTCCAATGCGGCCAAGTTCACCGATCACGGAGTGATCACGCTCACGGCCAGCGTCGAACAGGTGGCCGAAGGCGAGCAACTGCGGTTTGCCGTAAGCGACACGGGCATCGGCATGACCGATGAGCAGCGCGGCAGACTGTTCCAGGCGTTCACGCAGGCCGAGTCATCGACCAGTCGCCGCTATGGCGGCACGGGTCTCGGACTGGCGATCAGCCGTCACTTCTGCCGTATGATGGGCGGCGAGATCACCGTCGCCAGCACCCCCGGCCAGGGCTCAACCTTCACGATCCTGCTGCCGCGCCATGTTTCCGAGC
>JBBRGK010000642.1:0-2016 GCA_038240805.1 Dehalococcoidia bacterium
TCGGCCAGCGTTCGCGGTCCGCTGCCGTCCCCGGTCAGTTCCATGAATCGGTCGTGGAACTGGCGGAGGCTCTCGCGGTGGCCGATCGAGACGATCGCCGTCTCCGGCAGCCGCTCGCGGAGCAGCCGGTAGAGCTGCGCCTCCGCGTCCTCGTCGAGCGCTGAGGTCGCCTCGTCGAGGAACAGCCAGCCCGGCTTCTGCAGAATCGCCCGGGCGATGCCGATGCGCTGCTGCTCGCCGCCGGAAAGCCGGTTCCCCCACTGATGGATCTCGTCGAGGTGCTCGGCGAAGCCGCCGAGCCCGACGGCCACGAGCGTCTCGGCGATCGCCTCTGCCGGGTAGGCGTCTTCCGGGTGCGGATAGGTCAGCGTCCCGCGAAGCGTGCCGAGCGGCATGTATGCCTTCTGCGGCAGCACCAGCGCGTCCGCCCCGGGCGGCACATGGATCGTTCCGGAGCCATAGGGCCAGACGCCGCCGAGCGCGCGGAAGAGGCTGGTCTTGCCCGAGCCGGTCGGCCCGGTGACCAGCACCCGGTCGCCGCGCGCCACGTCGAAGCGCGGCACGCGCACGATCTCGCGTCCGTCGGGAAGGTTGACCGTCAGCCCGTCGGCGGCCAGCGCGCCGCCGCTGTCCGTCGCGATTTGCGGTCCGGCGCCCTCCAGCGCTCGCGCCCGCGCAATCGAGCGCTCGAACCCGGAGAGCCGGTCGACCACCGACTTCCAGTTGGCGAGCGTCGAGTATGCCGAGACGAAGAACGAGAGGTTGCCCTGCACGGTGCCGAAGGCGCCGGCGATCTGCGTCAGCTCGCCAAGCTTCATCGGGCTGAAGAAATAGGCCGGGCTGACCACGACATACGGGAAGACGTTGGCAATCTGGTCGTAGCCCCATTGGACGCTCACCAGCCATTTCTGCCGGTTCATGATGGCGTAGAAGTTGCGAACCACGTTGGCGAAACGGCTTTCCAGGCGCGTGCGCTCGGCGGCTTCGCCGTGGAGGAGGGCGATCTCCTCCGAGTTCTCGCGGAGCCGCACCAGCCCGAAGCGGAAATCGGCTTCGAAGCGCTGCTGCTCGAAATTGAGCCACACCAGCCGCTTGCCTATTCTGTGGGTGATGAAGGTGCCGAGCACCGCGTAGAAGAGCGCCGCCCACACTAGGTAGCCGGGGATGTTGTAGCTGACCCCGGCGATGATCAGCGGCGTGTTCTTCGATAGGTTCCAGAGGATGAACAGGAACGTGGCGAGCTGGACCACCGACCCGAGCAGCCTGACGAAGATCGAGATGAACCCGCTGATGAACATCTGGATGTCCTCGGCGATGCGCTGATCGGGGTTGTCCGCCGGATTGCCTTCGAGCCGCATGCGGTAGTGCGCCGAGCGGCCGAGCCATTCGCCGAGATAGCGGTCGGTCATCCACACCCGCCAGCGGATCGTCAGCCACTGGCCGAGGTAGTACTGCAGCACGCCGGTGACGATGAAGAGCACCGCCAGCCCGGTGAACACCACGCCCAGTTGGTAGACGAATGTCGCCCAGTCCTTGTCCTGGAGGGCGGTATAGAACGCATTGCTCCAGTTGTTGACGAGCACCGACAGGTAGACCTGGAACAACTGGATGCCGATCACCAGGATCGCAAGAATCCACGCAGCCCGCCAGTCGCGCCCGCGAAAGTAGGGCCCGGCCAGGTGAACGAATTCGGCAAGCGCGGCGAGGAGGTTCTTCACGGGCGGTACTCCATGGGGGGCGAACGAGGCGACTCGGACAGTGCTGGTCGGAGACTAATATCAACGGCCTTAACCGTTGACCTTTGCCCATGACCGTGTCGTCACGGAAGCGTTGCCGCGAACGAAGTAGGCGATGGCAAGGTCCACGTATGGCGTCCTCGTCATCTACGTGGCGGTCGCCGCGATCGCGCTCGCGCTGCTGGCGCTTGCCGCGCTCCACCTCGTCCGATCGGAGCGGCTGTCGTTGCGATCCCGCGGTCGCTGGCGCCAACGGGACTGACGGTGCCGTCGAGGACAT
>JBBRGK010000643.1:0-2013 GCA_038240805.1 Dehalococcoidia bacterium
GTCGGTGCATGATCTGCGTGACCAGTTGCAGGGGATGACGGTGCCGGTGTTGCTCGCGGTGGGCGATGAGGATGTCCGCTGTCTGGAGCCCACTCTGATGCTGAAATCGACGCTCCCCAATGCCGGACTCTGGATCTGCCCCAAGACCGGTCATGCGATCAATCTGGAAGAGCCGGCGGCTTTCAATGCTCAGGTCGAAAGCTTCCTTGCCGCCGTTGAGCGTGGGAGCTGGCGTCGTCGATACCTGTCGACCCAAAGTCGCTCGGAATTTATTTCGCCTCGGTACACCTGCGGTGACGGTTCAGCCGGCCAGGTCGGTCAGAACCCCGCACTTCATCTGCAAGACGGTTGAGACCCCTCCAAACCGCCCAGGCGGAATGAACCCTTCGAGCCATCCAGTTACCCGATCGTCCCCAGCGAGTGTCCGTTATGAAGCCCAGAGTTGGCGTTTATCTCAGCGAAGGCATGGCTGCCCGATTGGCGGAGGCGGCCAAGCGGCCCGGTGCCAGTAAATCGGCGCTCGTCGAAGCCGCACTTGATCGCTTTCTCGGCTCTGACGATGATATAGGCGAATCCGCTGGCGTTAGACGTCACCTCGCAGGTTTGAGCCGTCAGATTGAACAGCTCGATCGCAATCTCAGGATCGCGACCGAAACGGCTGCCCTTCACGCGCGTTTTCACCTTGCCGTCACGCCGCTATTGCCGGTCGCTGCGCAGGGGGCGGCATGCGCACTTGGCGCCCAGCGGTTCGAGGAATTCGCCACCCAGGTTGGAAGGCGCGTTGATCAAGGAATTCCTCTCATACGGGAGACGATCGATCGGCTCGGCACGATAAGGCCGATCCCTCCTGCGCCCGAGTTGGGACAGGGCGAGCCTCCTCCATCGCCATCGATAGATCACGAGCCAAGCCCGCACGCTTCGATAGCGCCTGATCACGTATTCGAATATTCCGCTGCCGTCCGGGAGGACGGCAGCGGTGGTAACTTTCCAGGGCGGATCGGCCGTCCCCTTCACTGAATCCATCAGCGAGGGCGATCGAGGTGAGACTGCGGTTGCACCGCGGCGAAACGTGCGGGCTGACCTTGCGGCAGTGAGGGGGCTGGCAAAAGACCTGGTCGAAAGCCGATCTCTGATCCTGCGCGTATTCCTGCCATTCGTCGCCGGCTACTACATCGCCTACCTCTTCCGAACCATCAATGCGGTCCTGGCGTCCCCACTGGCAGCAGAATTGGGGCTCGGTGCCGACGATCTCGGCTTGCTGACGTCCGTTTACTTTCTGACGTTCGCCGCTGCCCAGATACCGATTGGCATATTGCTGGACCGATACGGTCCGCGGCGGATCCAGAGCGCATTACTGCTCGTCGCGGCCGGCGGTTCCGCACTATTCGCGGTGTCGGACCAGTTCTGGCTGCTTCTGGTGGCCCGCGCGTTGATCGGCCTGGGTGTCGCATCTGCTTTGACGGCGGGATTGAAGGCGCTCGTTCTCTGGTTTCCCGGGGATCGTGTGCCGCTTCTCAATGGCTTGATGGTCATGCTGGGCGCGCTGGGTGCGGTGACTGCTACGTTGCCGACAGACTTCTTGCTCACCTGGATCGGTTGGCGCGAACTCTTTGGTGTGTTCGCTGCCTTAACTTTCGCCTGTGCGGTCATGATCTATCTCGTCGTGCCCGAGGCGGCACCGGCCCAAAGTGGGGCTGTCAAAGTCGGCCTGAGGCAGGTTTATGCCGATCCACGATTCTGGCGCGTTGCGCCGCTTTCGGCGGCCTGCATTGGAACGGCCTGGGCTCTTCAGGGACTCTGGGCGGCGCAATGGCTCAGGGATGTGGAGGGTCTTGATCGGGCAGGGGTGGTGCAGCACCTGTTTGCCATGGCGATCGCGTTGAGTTTGGGGGCGATCCTGCTTGGCGTTGCTGCCGATCGGCTGCGCAGGCGCGGTGTCGGACCGGAAGTGCTCCTCGGACTCGTTGCGGCCCTGTTTATCGCAGCTCAGTTCGTGTTGATCCTGCGCCTGCC
>JBBRGK010000644.1:0-2000 GCA_038240805.1 Dehalococcoidia bacterium
AGCTGCAGGTTTGGCAATCGGAGGTGAGCGGCGGTGAAGCGCGGCCCATCACCGGCTGGAAGGGCGGTGTCGTGGACTTCGCCTGGTCGCCGGAATCGACCCGGGTTGCTTTCACGGCGCCGGACGAAGCGTGGGCGGATGAACGGAAGCGTCGCGAAGAGTCCGGCGACGACCCGATGGTATGGAGCGAAAGGCCCGGCTTCCGACGCCTGCATGTGCAGGGTACCGCCGGTAGCAAAGTACAGACCGTCAGTCCCGCCGACCGGCACGTCCTCGGCTTTTGCTGGTCGCCTTCTGGTCGTGAGATCGCGGTTGCCCTGGCGCTGCGGCCTGAGCTGGATTCGCCCGCGTCGTCCGGTGTTGACCTGGTGCGCCTGTCGCTCGATGGCAGCGCCCCGCAGTCGGTTTGTCACCTCGCTACCGGGTTCACGGCCGCCGTGGAAACGCTGGTTTGGTCGCGCGATGAACAGCAGCTGCTGTTCATCAACCTGGAACGCGGCGTTCCCTCGTCGCGAGCGCTCTGGACGGTGGCGGCAGACGGAGGTCAGGCGCGCTGTCTGACGGCCGGGATCGACGGCTGCGTGATCGCCTGCCACCGCCTCGAGAGCGCGGACAGGGTTATCTGCACGATCGCTGAGGGGCTGACCACCCGCCTCTACGAGATCGACGCGGAGAGCAGCCGGCGAACGCTGCTTCAACCCGGTGTCACGCAGACCATGACGGGACAGTTCGATGTGGACGCCGTTGGCCGAACTATCGCCGCAATTTGCAGCGGCGGAACGCAGCCGCCAAATGTCTGGTGTGGACCAACCGACGGCGGTTTGCACCGGGCGAGCAACTGCAATAGTGCGCTGCGTGGTCTGCGTTGGGCAGAACAGGAGCCGTTCGCCTGGACGGCGCCGGACGGGCGCGCACTCGACGGCCTCGTGTTGCGGCCGGTGGGACAGCGGGCTTCTCCACCGCCTGCGCCGGGCGTCGTACTGGTCCACGGCGGGCCGTACGGGCGCTGGGCAGACGGCTTCAACTGTGGAAACGGCAACTGGGCGCAATGGCTCGCTCTCGCTGGCTACGCGGTCTTGCTGCCGAATCCGCGCGGAGGCATGGGACACGGGCATGACTTCGCTGCCACGGTTGCTGGAGAGGTCGGGATGGCCGACTGGTTGGATGTCTCTTCGGGAGCCGACGCCTTCCTGCGAGACAGCGGGGCCGACCCCGAGCGGCTCGGCATCGGCGGCTGGAGTCAGGGCGGCTTCATGACTGCATGGGCAGCGGGCGGCGGGATTCCGCCCGAGATCACGCAGCGCTCATGGAACGAGGACTACACCGTCTGGCGGACCGCGCCGGGCGACCGCTTCAGGGCAGGTATCGCTGGCGCTGGGCCGACGGACTGGGGATCGATGGCAGCCACGAGCGATCTGCCAACGTTTGAAGCGATGCTGGGCGGCGGCAGACCGGGAGACAGCGTTGGGCCGCATCGCCACGCCGTCGTATCGCCGATCTCGTACGCCTCAAGGGTGCGCATGCCATTGCTGTTTTTGCACGGCGGCAGTGACGAGCGGGTGCCACCGGGCCAGGCGATCGGTTTTTTCCGCGAACTGCAAGCGCGTGGCGTGCCGTCGGAACTCGTGCTGTATCCGCGCGAACCGCACGGGATAGCCGAGAGCATGCATGTGATCGATATGCAGCGGCGGGTGCGCGCCTGGTTCGATCGCTGGCTGCGGTCGTAGATTCGCCAGCCTCCGGTCAGTGTAGTCTTCGAACTCTCACTATCGTGGCAGTCCGCCCAGCAAGCCCGACGTTGCGTGAAGCCGGATCGCGTCGCAGCCCGCATACGTCCTGTTCCAGGAACGATCTGGCTGCAGATCGGGCCGAAAGAGCTGCGGCGGGTCACGCTCCAGCAGCACGATGGCCGGCGGGTGGAGCTCTTCGCAGGCCGCCACGCCAAGCGCCGCCTGCATGCGTGGCGCTGTGTACGGCGGAATGTGCAGCCGGTCGAGATA
>JBBRGK010000645.1:0-1997 GCA_038240805.1 Dehalococcoidia bacterium
CTGGCCGAGCATGATCACGAAATCGCCGGGCGCTGAGTAGTCGCTGTAGTAGCGGCCGCGCGGGTTCAGGTTGAGCAGGTTCAGCGGACCGCTGCGGACCTGCTGAATGATGCGTCCCGGCTGCTCGTCGCGAACGTCGTCATACACCCTGCCCTGGTAGCGCTCGCAGACGAGAATGGCGCTCTCCAGCAGATTGGGCGTGGCGAGCGCCGCCTGCCAGCCGGTTGTCAGTAGATCGCGGCCGAAGATGTTGTGGTAGAGCGGCACTCCGGCGGCGAACGCTGCCTGCTCGCTCCCTGCGCCCTGCCGCATCGCAAGCGAAGCCAGGTCATCGACGGCCCGCGCGTAGCCCCGGCGCACAGTGTCGTTGGCCGTCTCGACCCGCGTTGCCAGCGGCACCCAGGCTGGCGGCTTCGCGGCGTCGCCCGTGATCTCGCCGTAGCATCTCGCGATTGGCTCGATCGTCTCACCCTGGTGAACCGGTACGACATCGATGCAGGTGTGCCATTCCGCCTCCCCCGCAAGCGTCAGCCGCCAGCGAGCACCTGCGAGGTCGTCGTCCGGTGGCTCCGAGAAGCGCAGCACGACCGACTCGCAGAGTTGAGCGTGGAGGTAGTCGAAGCGCAGTTCCGTGTGGTCGGGCGAGAGCGTGCGCCGCACCGGCGCATTCTGCTCGCGGTCGCCGCCTGCCGCCCGCTGTTTTGGCAGGATTTTGGACGCATCCCAGCCGGTACGTGTCTCCTCCGCGTCGGCGAAGTCGGCCTCAAGCAGCAGCATGAGATCTGCGTCGACCGCGACCCGCGAGTGGTTGCGGGCATCGATGTCGATGTGAAAGCCCTGACCGGCCGTGACCGTGAGCTCAACGATCAGCGCCTGGTCCTGCAGCCGCGCATCGCCGACGATCTGCGGATCCTGGAAGTAGGCGACGAGCTGGTCGTTGCGAACGGGCGCCGCCTGCACAGGAAAGGGCGCCTCGCCATTCACGCATAGCTTGAGCCGCGAGAGGATGCGGGTGTTTGCGTAGTAGGCGCCGTGGATCTCGCCGTCCACCTCGCCGTGGCTGTCGGTGATCAACATCGACTGGTCGCGGAATATGTGGTGGGCGCCCTCGCGTCCACGCAGGCCGAGCTCGTCGTGCGGCGCGTTCATTAGCAAGCTTCTTTGGGGCAGGCTTCTTTGGACGGGAAACGATACATTCGCAGTGCACCATAGCCGGCGCCCGGTAGCGTACCCCATTTGAGCGCGTTTACCTTCAACAGCGCCGAGGGCGACCCGTTCAGATCTCGCGGCCGGCGAGCTTACGCAGAGGCGGGTCATACGCTTCATTAAAAGTCGGGAAGGCGTGCACCACGTCGATCAGGGTGTCGAGCGGCACATCGGCTCGGATTGCCAGCACCGCCTCCCCGATCCAGGCATCGGCGTAGGGGCCGATCGCCGAGGCGCCGATCAGCACCCGTCGCTTTCGGTCGGCCACCAACTCCAGCCGGCCGATCATGGCGCTGTCTTCGGTGCTTTTTAATGAGCCTTCGGTTGAAGAGCGCGAGACCTCGGAGAGGTCGATGCCAGCCGATTCCGCATCGATGCCCTGCTTTTTTGCCTCCGCAAGCGTGAGGCCGACCGCCGCGACCGCGGGGAAGGTGTAGACGTTGCGGGGGATGGCGCGATAGGTCACCACGGCTTTTTTGTCGCCGAGCAGGGTAGCCGCGATCACCCGGCCCTGGTAGTTGGCGGTGTGGGTGAATGGATCGATGCCGGCCACATCGCCCGCAGCCCAGACATGTGCCTGGCCACGCACGCGGCAGTGTTCATCGGTTTCCAGCCCCTTCTTACCGGGAGTGATGCCCAGCAGATCGAGGCCAATCTCCTTGACCTGCGCCGAACGCCCTGTGGCAAGCAGCAGCCGTTCGCAACGCAGCTGAGCCCCATCGGCCAGGATCAGCAATGCTCCTTCGGCGGCAGGCTCAGCACGCTTCAATTCGACCCCGAGGTGCAGCTCG
>JBBRGK010000646.1:0-1955 GCA_038240805.1 Dehalococcoidia bacterium
TTACCCACGCGACTCTCGGCTGACGCGCGAGCCACACAGCCAGCTTCATCGCGTTCTCATTGTGCCGGTCAACCCGCAGCGACAACGTCTCAAGCCCCTGCAGGAAAAGGAAGGCGTTGAACGGGCTCATGCACGCTCCGAGATCGCGCAGACCCTCCACTCGGGCGCGAATGATGAAGGCGACGTTGCCCATGCCGGGAAAGTCGCCGAAGACCTCCCAGAACTTCATGCCGTGGTAGCCAGGCGACGGCTCGGTGAAGACCGGGAAGTTGCCGTTGCCCCAGTTGAACTTGCCGCCGTCCACGATCACACCGCCTATCGATGTGCCGTGACCCCCGATCCACTTGGTGGCGGAGTGGGTCACGATGTCGGCGCCGTGCTTCAGCGGCTGCACCAGGTAGCCCCCGGCTCCGAAGGTGTTGTCCACCACCAGGGGAACGCCGTGGCGGTGGGCGACCTCGCCGATCGCCTCGAAGTCCGGCACGTTGTAGGCCGGGTTGCCAAAGCTCTCGACATATAGCGCTTTCGTGTGGCCGTCGATCGCTTTTTCAAACTGCTCGGCCGAATCCCCTTCGATGAACTTCACGTTGATGCCCATTCGCGGGAACGTGACTTTGAACTGGTTGTAGCTGCCGCCGTAGAGAAGCGGCGTGGAGACGATGTTGTCGCCTACCTGCGCGATCGTGGTCAGCGCCAGCAGTTGCGCCGCCTGGCCGGAAGCTGTTGCCAGAGCGCCGACGCCGCCTTCGAGCGCCGCCATGCGCTTTTCGAACACATCCGTGGTCGGGTTCATGATCCGGGTGTAGATGTTGCCGAACTTCTGCAGGGCAAACAGGGCTGCCGCGTTCTCCGCCGTGCCGAAGTCGAACGAAGTGGTCTGGTAAATCGGCACGGCGAGAGCGCCGGTCGTCGGATCCGGCTCCTGGCCGGCGTGCAGCTGCAGCGTTTCGAAACGGTATTCCTCGGTCATCGGGCGAACCTCCTCGTGCTACATGGACGCGAGCATTGTCGCTAATTGGGATGGCATAAATCAACAATCAAATTGTGCAGCCGCTGCTGCCAGCGGTGAGGTACCCTTGCCGCGTGCAGCCCGGCGCTGCGCATCATCCGCCAGGGAGGCCGTCAATGCAGATCTCGCCCAGCGTTCGGGCCGTACAGGTGCCGGATGAGAACCCGATGCATCCGCTTTTCACCTCGATTTATCTCGTCGGCAAAAATGGCGGCGGCGAAGCACTCACCATCGACTCTGGCGAGGCGGTGGATCGCTATCGATGGATGCTGCGAGGTTATCTTGCGGCGACGGAGCGCTCAGAAGTCGCGCTTGCGGGGGTGACGCATCATCACCTCGATCATAGCGGCAACCTCAAATGGCTGCGCGAGTCGCTCAAGGCTGAGGTGCTGGTAACCGACGCCGGCAAGCCGTTGCTGGGCGACAGGCTGCCCGATGACGGGCTACGAACGCTGCACGAAGGTGAGACCATCAACCTGGACGGCGGCGTGCGTGTGCAGGTGCTGATGACGCCTGGTCACTCCCCTGACTCGATCTGCTTTTACATCGAAGAAGAGGGCGTTCTCTTCTCCGGCGACACGCTCCTGGGCAGCAGCACGACGACTGTTCATGATCTTGGAGAGTACCGCCGCAGTTTGAAGCGGCTGCTGGAACTGCCGAAGCTCGATATTATCTGCCCGGGACACGGCGCGGTCGTCAACGACCCGCGTGAGCGGCTGCAGATGTACATCAGCCATCGAAGTGAACGCGAGCGCCAGATTGTCGAATCACTGGCGCAGGCCGGCGAGGTCACAAGCTGGGAGATCATGCTCAGGCTCTACCCGGACATCGACTCCCGCCTGCGCCGCGCGGCCGACAGCAACGTCCAGGCCCACCTGCGCGAGCTTGATCATGACGGCCGCCTGGAGATCTTTGCAGGGGTCCGCAAAGATGGTGCTGTGCCAGA
>JBBRGK010000647.1:0-1946 GCA_038240805.1 Dehalococcoidia bacterium
CGGTTCAGCGTGTGAAAACTCGCCGTGCCCGAGCCGCATGCGTCGCACTGATTACGGGGCGACGGCGCAGCATCTGACTCGCCGGAGAGATAGTCACCTTTTGTCGATTCCTGCACCCGGGATCGCTACGTCACATAAGGCGATCGAGGAGGCCCTGTGCTACGCACGAAGAAGTTGCCCGCATACCGGATCTATCTCATCTTCAGTGGCAGCATGGCGCTGTTGTTCGCCATGCTGAGCACCGTTAGCGGCGTCTACCAGGTCAAGGTTGCTCACCTTAATCCGCTGCAACTGGTTCTCGTTGGGACCTCGCTCGAGGCGTCTGCATTCCTGTTCGAGGTGCCAACCGGGGTCGTCGCGGACGTGTATAGCCGCCGGCTGTCGATCATTATCGGGGTCGTCTGTACCGGCGGAGGGTTCCTGTTCTGGGGTGCGTTCCGCTACTTCTGGACCATCATCGTTGCCCAGGTGATCTGGGGCATCGGTTACACCTTTATCAGCGGCGCCAGCGAGGCATGGATCGCGGACGAAGTTGGTGAGGAACGGTCGGGTGCCGCGTTTCTGCGTGGCGCTCAGGCCGGGCAGCTCGGCGCTCTCGCCGGAATTGTGCTCAGCGTCGTCTTCGCCAGCGTGAACCTCCACCTACCGCTTCTGCTGAGCGGGGGGCTCGTGTTGCTGCTGGCACTATTCCTGACGCTGTTCATGCCGGAGAACGGCTTTGTGCCGGTCCCTGCGGGCGACCGCAATACGTGGCAGCGGATGGGCCACACGCTCGGCAATGGACTGCGCCAGGTTCGCGGCCGGCCGGTCTTAATTACCATCCTCGCGATCGCCGCGATCTACGGCGCCGCCAGCGAGGGATACGATCGGCTGAACGTAGCCCTGTTGCTCAACAATATCGGCCTGCCTTCGCTCGGTCGGTTCGATCCCGTGATCTGGTTTGCCGTAATAAGCGTCGGCGGTCTCCTCTTCAGCCTGGTCGCAGCGGAAGCCGTCCGCCGCAAGGTCAACATAGCCGACCACTTCGCGGTCGCGGGCCTGCTGTCGGCGATCAATGCGGCGCTTATCGCAACGGTGCTGCTGTTCGCGCTCGCCGGTAACTTTGCCGTGGCCGTCGGCGCGATGTGGGCGACACAGCTGCTGCGACGGACGAACGGACCGCTGCAGACGATCTGGATTAACCAGAACCTGGAGCCGTCCGTGCGGGCGACCGTCTTCTCGCTCGCCGGCCAGGCCGATGCGCTTGGCCAGATCTGCGGCGGTCCCTTGCTCGGCCTGATCGCGGCGGCCGTATCCGTGCGCGCCGGCATCGGCGTTGCCGCCCTGTTCCTTGCCCCCGCACTCGTGCTCTATGCGCGCACTCTGCGGCGGCCGCCCATCGCGGGCTGCATTATTACCGAATAAGGGGTGCCACGCCGGGTCCACAGGCGCTTCGCCTCGCGGTAGACCGCCCAGCCGACGTTCCCCACCAGCAGCCCCAGCGGCAGGTAGTAAAGGCCGCGCGTGGCCAGATAGATGGCGAACGAGGCGGCTGCCACCAGCCCGCCAAAGACCGCCTGCTCCCCAAACGCCACCGACGAGGTCGGCGGGTCCGTGACCATGAAGGCCGCGAAGAACAGGGCCGCGTTCAGGAGCGGCGTGCGGAACAGCTCGCCCAGCGAGGCGACGGTGCCTGCACCCGCGAGCAGCGTGCCGCCGCTGCCGAGCGCTACGAAGACACCCAGGAAGCCCAGCGCCGCCGGGAGCTTATTGGCGCGGTCCGCGACGAGGTAGCCTGCGGCGAGCAGCAGCACCAGCGAAACCAGCGGCAGGGCGGGAAGTGCACCCCACCAGCTCTGGCCGCTGCCGAACAGGAACGTAACGGCCACCAGGCCCAGCGCCGCCGGATTGAAGACATGCGTCCGGCCGAGCCGCAGCAGGTGCTTGGCATCGATGGCCAGTACGCC
>JBBRGK010000648.1:0-1940 GCA_038240805.1 Dehalococcoidia bacterium
TGCGCGCCTGCAGGATCACGGGCTTCCAGTACAAGCTATCGTGCCGGCCCTCTCCGGGGACACGCTCGTGCAGCTACCCAGCGGCTCCGGCACCGCCCACTGGGTGCGACTGCTCACCTACCTGCCCGGCACTCCTTTGGCGCGCGTAACACCGCGCACGGTTAATATTTTGCGTGGTCTTGGTACGCTGCTGGGCTCGGTCGATGCGGCGCTCGCCGGCTTCAGTCATCCGGCCGCCGCCCGTAACCTCAAGTGGGATCTGTGCCGCGCAGCCTGGATCAAAGACTACATTGCCGAGATAACGGATAACGTCCGCCGTCAACGCGTGGCCGCCCACCTGAACCGCTTTGTGGCCGAAGTTCTGCCTGTGCTAGGCACGCTGCGGCGCAGCGTAATATACAACGATGCCAACGATTACAACGTCCTCATCGGACCCGGACCCGAGCGGCAGGTAATCGGGCTCATCGACTTCGGCGACTTACTGGAAAGCGCCACCATCTGCGACCTGGCCATCGCTTGTGCCTATGCCATGCTCGATTTGCCGGATCCGCTCACCGCCGCCGCCCACGTCGTTGCTGGCTACCACGCGGTCAATCCCCTTGACGAGTCCGAATTGGCACTGCTGTACCCATTGATCTGCATGCGGTTGAGTGTCAGCGTGGTCAACTCTGCGTACCAGCGTCGCATCGAGTCGGGCAACAAATATCTGACGATTAGCGAGGCGCCTGCCTGGACTCTGCTCGACAAACTCACGGACGTCGATGCGGATCTGGCGCACTATGTCTTTCGCCAGGTATGCAGCTTTCCGCCCAGTCCCTCTGCGCCGGTGCTGGTTGACTGGCTGCGAAAGCACGCGCTCGGTTTCGCCCCTGTGGTCGCGCCCCCGCTGAAGAACGGAAGCACTCTGACCTTCGATCTCAGTATCGGCAGCCGCGAGCTCGGTAACATGAGCGACTGGTCCGACACGTCCATGTTCACGCGCCGCCTTTTCGATCGCATGGCAGCCGCCGGGGCCGCTGTCGGCATCGGCAAATACGATGAAGCGCGTCCCATCTACGCGGGACCGTTGTTCCATGTCGAGGGCAACGACGGCCCAGAATATCGCACCGTACACTTGGGGCTCGACCTCTTCCTCGAGCCCTCGACATCGGTCTTTGCACCGCTGGATGGCATCGTCCATTCGTTCCGCAACAACAGTGGCGCCCTGGATTATGGCCCCACCATTGTCTTGCGTCACGATCCGGACGATGGGCCGAGCTTTTATACGCTCTACGGCCACCTCTCTGCTGACTCACTGCACGGCCTTCGCGCGGGCATGCCGGTCGAACAAGGCGCCGAAATTGCCCGCATTGGTGTAAGCAGCGTTAATGGCGGTTGGCCGCCGCACCTGCATTTCCAGCTCATCACGGATATGCTCGGCCGAACTGGTGAGTTTCCAGGCGTGGCGCGACCGTCGCAGCGTGAGCTATGGCGCAGCATCTCCCCCGACCCGAGCCTCATGCTTGGCATCGATAGCCCCACCCCCGAGAACCGCGGGCTGGCAAGAGACGAACTGCTTCACCTGCGCCGGGAGCATATCGGTCGCTCACTCAGCATTGCATACCGCAACCCGCTCAAGATCGTGCGCGGCTCGATGCAGTTCCTATACGACGACGAGGGCCGCGCCTATCTGGACGCCGTGAATAACGTCAGTCATGTCGGCCACTGTCACCCGCGTGTGGTTCAGGCCGGTCAGGAGCAGATGGCGGTTCTCAATACCAACAGTCGCTATTTGCACGACGACCTTGCGCGCTATGCTGAGCGGCTCTGCGCCACGCTACCCGCTCCTCTCAGTGTCTGTTATTTCGTCTGCTCGGGCAGTGAGGCCAACGAGTTGGCGCTGCGGCTAGCCCGCGCCCATACCGCCCGGCGAGACGTTATAGTCCTCGACATGGCCTACC
>JBBRGK010000649.1:0-1934 GCA_038240805.1 Dehalococcoidia bacterium
CGTGGGGATGATCGGCGTCGCCTGCGGCCACCATCAGCGGCTCGCGGTGCTGCGACATTTCGAGCGAGAACTTGTCGAACTCAAGCTGGACGGGCACCGGGTAGTTACCGGTGAAGCAGGCGAGGCAGAAGCTGTGCTTCGGCATCTTCACCGCTCGCAGCAGGCCGTCCAGGCTGAGATAGCCGAGGCTGTCGGCGCCGGTTAAATGCTCGATCGCCTCAACCGAAACGCGCGCGGCAAGCAGCTCTTCGCGGGTCGCCATATCGACGCCGAAGTGGCAGGGGTGACGGATCGGCGGGGCGCAGATGCGCAGATGTACCTCTTTTGCACCGGCATCACGGATGAGCTGCACCACGCGCGGTGTGGTTGTGCCGCGCACGATCGAGTCGTCCACGACGATCACGCGCTGCCCCGCCAGCACCTCGCTGACGGGGTTGAACTTCAACTGAACGCCGGCTTCACGCAGCCGCTGATCGGGCTGAATGAATGTGCGGCCGACGTAGCGGTTCTTCATCAACCCTTCGGCGAAAGGGATGCCCGACGCACGGGCGTAGCCAACCGCGGCGGCAGTAGCCGAGTCCGGCACACCGATCACGATGTCGGCATCGACCGGGAACTCGCGGGCAAGCTCGGCGCCCATCTCCATGCGCATCGGGTAGACGCGCCGGTCGCGGATCACGCTGTCGGGCCTGGCGAAGTAGATGTACTCGAAAATGCAGAAGGCGTCCTGCTTCTGCTCAACCGCCTGCGAGGTGTGCAGGCCATCGGCGTCGATCACGATCACCTCGCCGGGATCGACCTCGCGGATGTACTGGGCGCCCATGTGGTCGAGAGCACAGGTCTCGGAGGCGACAACCCAGCTCTGGCCGAGGCGCCCCAGGCAGAGCGGGCGATTGCCCATCGGATCGCGCGCGGCGATCAGCGAATCGGGGGTGAGCACGACCAGGCAGAAGGCGCCCTCAAGCCGTCGCATCACGGCCTGCATGCGCTCGGCCCATGTGTGGCCCGGCGCAACGCTGATCATGCGGGCGATAAGTTCTGAGTCGGTGGAGGTCGTGAGCGCGTGTCCCTGCTCTTCCAGGCTGCGACGCAGGTTGTCTGAATTGACCAGGTTGCCGTTGTGGCCCATGGCGATCTCGCCGCGCGGGCCGATAATGTGGATCGGCTGTGCGTTGGCGAGGCGGCTGGAGCCGGTAGTTGAGTAGCGGGTGTGGCCGATGGCGATGTAGCCGGGCAGGTGAGCCAGGTCTTCCTCTTCGAACACCTGCGCCACCAGGCCCATGCCGGTACGGACATGCAGGTGCTTGCCGTCGGAGGTGCTGATCCCTGCGCTCTCCTGGCCGCGGTGCTGGAGGGCATAGAGACCGTAGAACGTGATCCGCGCCACGTCCTCACCGGGGGCGTAGACGCCGAAGACGCCGCACGCCTCTTTCGGCTCGTCGGAGCCGCCGGCCGGCATTTCGCTCTCGGACAGCGAGCCGCTGGCGATCTCGGCCGGCACTGTGCGCACAAGGTGGCCGGGGAGGTCGCTCTGTCCGAGCATGGGGAGGTCGATGATCGCGTGGTCGTGGTAGCTCACGAATGACCTGCCCTTCGCGTATACAAAGCCACGGACCGAGACGAAACGCAAAGAGAGGGGGAGAGGAAACAGTGAGGAACGCGCAAGTTCGTCTCCTCAATCGGGTCCACTGGACCACGGAATCCGGGGCGAACTGACAGCTTTATGCTACCAGCGGTGCGCGAAGGGGTCAAACGGAAAAGGCGTACGCGGTAGACAGAAGATAAAGGTTTGCAAAGGTTTCTTGCATAACGATCGGAGCGATGCTGCAGTTGAATCGTTGGTCTCTCGACTCCATGGCAGGCGGCATGCATCGCTGTGAGCCATCCCGGTACACTGAACCGGCAACGAACCGCAGTTGATCGGCCGTTGGCCA
>JBBRGK010000650.1:0-1933 GCA_038240805.1 Dehalococcoidia bacterium
GATGCCGGACGGGCGGATCGCCGCGCGCGCCTGGCTCAGCTTATGGACACACCTGCGCTGGCTCAGCTGGCGTACGCTACGCACGTTGAATCCAGCTGGGCCGCCTGCGTGGTCGCAAGCCCCGGCTCCTACGCGTCTGAGGTGACCTTGAGTGCGCTCGCCGAGGCCGACTACGCCCGTTGGCGCGCAGCTGCAGTCAAGCAGCCTGCCTACGACCTGCAGTGCGTTCTGGGCGGATCGCCCGTCACGTTCGGAATCGAGATCGAGTTCGTCGGCGATCTCGAGCGCGTAGCGCATGCTCTCTTTGAGGTCGGGCTGGCGGAGGGGCCTGAGGTGCTGGCGGGTAATCGAGCCGCTGGTTGGACCGTAAAGTTCGATCCGACCGTGCATCCCGACGGCGGCGAGGTAGTTAGCCCCATTCTGGTCGACCTCCCTGACGCCTGGCGCCAGCTGGCGCGGGTGTGCGCACTGCTGCGCGATAGCGGCGCGGTCGTGAACGCCAGCTGCGGACTCCACGTGCACCTCGGCGCCGATCGTCTGGAGGGTGACGTACGCAACTATCTGCGGCTGTATCTGCTCAATCGGGCGTATGAGGACCTGATCTACCGGCTTGCAAGTGCTGGGGGCACGATGCACCACCGTGGCACACAGTACAATCAGCCGATCGCTAAGCGCGGCTACGCCGCCTCCGTTACGAATATCGCCCAGTTCCGTAAGACGCTGGGCGCTACCGGCTTCGAGGCGATCAACTTCCTCAACGTTGGATCTACACTGAACACGATCGAATTTCGCCACGCTAACGGAACACTCGATGAGAATCAGATCCAGGCTCTGGTCGTCACGTACGCGGGACTGCTGGACGCCGCGCGGCGCGGCGATCTTCGCCTGGACGATCTCACCCCCGCGCCTCTAGGGACCCACGCCTGGGACGCGGTCGATGACCGTGAGCTCGTCGGTGAGTTCGTAGACACACTGTTCCCCGCCAATAACCGCGCGAAGCTTCACGTGCTGTGGCTGTTCGCCCGTAGCACCTGGCAGAAAAGCCCGGACGAAGATACCTCCGCTCCCGGTAAGAGCGGCATTAAGCGCATCAGCCCGCTGCTGGCGCGCCTATCCGCGGCTGCCTAGCCGTATCCACCATTCGCCTACACCTATTTTCGGGGTTTGCTCTCTTGTCCGGTCGGCGCTATGTCGGCGGTAAGCGGTGGCAGGAGGTTGCATTTCATGCGTCTATTCAGTGGCGGTGGTCGCAAGCAGCTAGCCTGGCTTCTGGTCGCGCTCGCAGCTGTCGGCATCGCGATGTACCAGGACAGTGCAAGTCATCAAAGCATCGGTGTTCTCCTCGCGACCCGCGACATTCCAACAGGATCCGTGATCAAGGGCGACGACTACAGGATCGGCTTCCTTCACCCCAGCGACTTCCGCGGCGAGATCCTGGTGGCGGAAGACGCGGGTCGAGTCAACGGGGGCGTCGTGGCCCACGACATTCTCGCCAACGAGCCGTTGACCAAGACGCGCCTCGCCTACAGCGACAGCCGCTTCGGAACCAAACTATCCGACCTGCTTCTGGACCCGCGTAGCCGCCTGATGAGCTGGCCCGCCCGCGAAGTCGCGATCGCGCACAACCTGCAGGCCGGCGACCGTATGGACATCACAACGGTGACCGAGCAAACGGGCGGACCTACAGGCGGTCCCAGTGGCGTCGTTGCCAAGACCATCGTGCAGGGTGTCTACGTACTCGCGATCCGCAGCGACTATCTTGAGCTACTGGTTCCGGCTGAGCTAGTGGAGGCACTCGTGTTCGCGAAGGCGACCGGGCAGCTCACCTTCACTTTGGCTGGTCCGAACGCTGAGAAGGTTGATACCTCCGGCATCACCGCTCCTCAGTTCAATCTGCGCTTCATTGTACCTGCTGTGACACCAAACCCTAGCG
>JBBRGK010000651.1:0-1928 GCA_038240805.1 Dehalococcoidia bacterium
AGTTGCTCTCAATCGATCTGTCGAGGTTGGTGCCGTCGCCGCGCAACGTGCGCCGGCACACCAGCAGCCAGGTCGAGGAACTGGCGGCACTGATCGACTCGCAGGGCCTGCTGCACAACCTGGTCGTCACCGAGCAGGTGATCGGGTGCGGCAAGGCGAGCAAGGTGCGGTTTGCGGTCGCGGCCGGTGAACGTCGGCGCCGAGCCATGCTGCTGTTGCAGCAGCGCGGACGGTTGCCGAAGACGCACGAGGTGCTGTGCGAACTGGTGGCGCCCGAGCGGGCGCGGGAGGTGAGCGTTGCCGAGAACAGCGGCCGGGAGGCGCTCCACCCGGCCGACGAGTTCGATGCCTTCAAGGCCTTGATCGACGAGGGCAAGGGCATCGAGGACGTGGCGGCGCGGTTCGGCGTGTCGGTGCTGACCGTGCAGCGGCGGTTGAAGCTGTCGGCCTTGTCGCCCAAGCTGCTCACGCTGTACCGGCAGGACGGCATCAACCTCGATCAGTTGATGGCGCTCGCCCTCAGCGACGACCACGGTGTGCAGGAGCACGCCTGGTACGAGGCTCAGCCCTGGGATCGGGAGCCGTCTTCGATCCGCCGCAAGCTCACGACCGGCGAAATCGAGGCGGCGACAAGCGCGCTCGCGCGCTTCGTCGGCGTTGAAGCGTATGAGGCAGCCGGTGGCGTGGTGCGGCGCGACCTGTTCGACGACGAGCAGAGCCGGTTTCTGTCCGATCCGGCACTGCTGGATCAACTCGCCACGGAGAAGCTCGAAGCCGTGGCGGCTGCGATCGGCGAGGACGCCGCTGAAGGGTGGAAGTGGGTCGAGGCCCGGCTGACACTCGACCACTCCGGCCTGCGGCAGTTCGTGCCTTGCGAGCACAAACAACGCCGGCCGAATCCAGAGGAAGCGGCGGCACTGGCCGAACTGGCGCAGCGCGAGGAGGAACTCGGTGCTGAGGAAAAACGTCTGTCCGACTCCGATGAGGCGACGGCCGACGATTGGGAACGCATCAATCTGGAGCAGCAGGATATCGAGGCGCGCCGCAAGGCGATCGAGGTCGGGCTGCGGGTCTGGACGGAGGTGGACCGGCGCAACGCCGGTGTCATCGTCACCATCAACCGCACCGGCGAACTCGAAATCTTGCGCGGGCTGACGAGCGAGGCGGATCGCAAGGCACAGGTCGAGCGCAGCGCGTCTGCATCGGGCAACGATGCGGAGCGCGGCGAGGACCGCGTTCAGACGCGCCATGACGGGAGCGCCGAGCGTTCCAGCACCTCCAAGCCGCCCGAAGCGCGCCACGCGGCCATGCCTGAAAGCTTGTCGCGCCGGCTCGCCGCGCACCGGTCGATGGCCTTGCAGGCCACGCTGCTGCAGCGCACGCCTGTGGCATTGGCTTTGCTGGCGGATGTCTTCGTTCAACGTGCATTCGGCGAGAGCCACTACCGCTCCGGCTCGGTCGCGCAGATCACGCCGCAGTTCTTTGCTGGCGTACTCAAGGCGGCTGCGGATGACCTGGAAAGCTCCGCTGCATGGCGCGTTGTCGAGGACACCAAACAGGTCTGGGCAGAGCGCATTGCGTCAGCGGGCAGCGCCCGCTTGGCGTGGTTGATCGAGCTGCCACAGCCTGATCTGCTCGAACTGCTGACGCTCTGCACCGCGATGACGGTGAATGCGCTGCCGGGTTCAAGCTCTGCATTCGATGCGAACGCGCTCGCTGCGGCAGTGGAGTTGGACATGGCGGATTGGTGGGAGCCGACTCCGGTGCGCGACCTGAACCACGTCCCGAAGTCGCAGATCATCGTTGCCCTCGAAGAAGCAGGCCCGGGCCTGACCGACGGTGGTGTCGAGGCAATGAAGAAGGAAGCGCTCGTGTCGTGCGCGTCCGCGCGGCTCGCCGGCCGGCGGTGGCTACCGCTGCCGCTGCGC
>JBBRGK010000652.1:0-1925 GCA_038240805.1 Dehalococcoidia bacterium
ACCGCGTCGGCTCGGCTACCGTGAGACGGTCATCTCGTGAGCGCATACGCGCGCAGCACCTCGGCCACGCTCCACGCCTGCGCTATGCAGCCACCGGGCAGGTGCGGTGGGTCGCCGTCCACGATCTCGGAGATGCTGCCCACTCCCGCGTCGTGCAGATGATGCGCGAACGGGCGAAGATGGGCCAGGGCAGCAGCCGCATCGCCGTGCACACGGTAGTGCGCTTCCGCGAAAGGGCCCATCAGCCATGTCCAGGCGGTGCCCTGGTGATAGGCGCCGTCCCGCTGCGCCTGATCGCCACCGTAATGGCCAATATAGGCAGGATCGGATGGCGCAAGGGAGCGCAGACCATAGGTCGTCAGCAGATCGCGCCCCACAGCGCGCAGGACGGCCGCGGCCTGCACCCGATCGAGCAACGGATAGGGCAGCGAGACGGCAAAGATCTGGTTCGGTCTGATCGAAAGGTCATCGCCGCCGGGGCCATCGATCACGTCCTTGAGGTGGTCCGAATCGGTGCGGCTGAACCTGAAGCGGAACGAAACGCCCGCGCGATCAGCAAGCGCAGCATAGCGGGCGGCTGCCGGGTCGTCGCGCCCCTTCAGCAGTTCCGCCAGTGTGCGCAGTGCGTTGTACCAGAGCGCACATATCTCGACCGGCTTGCCGGCACGCGGCGTCACGACGTAATCCCCAACGCGTGCGTCCATCCAGGTCAGCTGCAGGCCCGGCTCTCCCTCGCGGAGCAGGGCGTCGGCGGGATCCATGGCGATTCCAAACCTGGTCCCTGCTATGTGGTGCTCGATGATGTCACGCAGCACAGGCAACAGGTCGTCAAGCAGGGACTCATTCGGCGGCCCGTTGCCGTCGAAGTAGAGCGCCCTGACCGCGAGCACGTACCAGAGAGTCGCGTCCACGGTGTTGTAGCCGGGGAGCACGCCGGCATCATCGGGGAAGTTGTTGGGCAACAGGCCGTCCACGACAAAGCGGGCGAACGTGCGCAGGATCTGGGCTGCCGCCGCTATGCGGCCGGTGGCGATCGCGAGCCCCGGCAGCGCGATCATCGTGTCGCGCCCCCAGTCGTTGAACCAGTGGTAGCCCGCGATCACGGAGCGGCCAGCTTCAGAAGTCCCTGGCGAAACCCCGGCACCGTCCTCCCCGGTTGCGGCGTCCGCCGGTGCCGGCGTCGCGCCGCGAATTGCTCGCCGAACCATGAACTGATCAGCGGCAAGCACCAGTTGGCGAATCGTGCTTTCCGATTCAAGTGCACCTGCTTCGTGCAGCAACTGAACCTGACGCGCCTCCGCCGATGCAAGGGAAACAGAGGCAATCAGTTCGGCTACCGTCTCCATCGTTGCCACGAGCGTAAAGCTCTCGCCCGTCGAGAGCGTGCCCGCGAACGAGCCAATGGCGTACAGATCCGAGCGGTCATCCAGCCCGCGCGCCGTTTCCTGACGATGAAGAAAGTTCCACCACCATGCCCCGCCGGGCGTGAACGAGCCACCGCCGGCCAGGATCCTGTACGGCGCCGCGCCGGTGTACGCGTGGACCTCCGCGCCGCCGGCAATGGTCTCGATATCGGGCACCCAGCCGTTGCCCGATGTCAACTCGTGAAAGCCACGATACGTTATAAGGGGCGTCATCGTCAGGCTCACCGGTCCGCTGGCACGAAGTAACCGATACCCGACGCAGGTAGTGTTCTGGCCATGCACCATCCAGATTCGGCGCTCAAGCAATGCATCGCCCAGGGCAAAAACCCACACCGGCAACGAGCCTCTCAACTCGAACGACTGGATCAGCCGGTAGCCGCTGGGAGCGATTACGCCGCCGGTGTATTCGTTGGTTGAAAGGTCATACGTTATGCCGAGGTAGGTAGCCTGCTCGATCAGAGAGCCCAGCATGACCGTGCGGCCAACGCAGGGAGTCAGCGC
>JBBRGK010000653.1:0-1918 GCA_038240805.1 Dehalococcoidia bacterium
ACCACTTGTCGTCGGGCTTGACGACGGGCTGCGGGGCCGCGTCGCCGCTCTCTCTGGAGAGGCGCGAGCCCTTGCCGCTGCGCGCCGGTACCGGACCGCCGCCACCCGCGCCGGCTTCTGCCAACGCCGTGTCGGGCTTGGGCAGGGCCTTCAAACCCTCGCGAACCTGCAGGCCGCCGGGCAGCAGCTGGTCGAGCGCCACCGTGACATTCTCGAGGTGGCCGTAAGACAGGTTGGGCGTGACGCGGTCGATCACCAGCTGGCAGCACGGGGCCTCGAGGCGGCCCAGGCTCTGACCGGTCTGCGGATCTTTCATTTCGGTGCCCATCGTGACCATCGCGTAGCGCGCACCCGGCCGCAGGGCCTGGCCGCCCTGGCTGAGCACCACGTTTGCGCCATCGAGCGCGACCACGGTGATCGGGAAGGTGCGGCTCAAGATCGAAGCAACCACCGAATTGACCAGCTCGTTGGTCATGCCGTCGAGCACCTTGCGGGAGTCGACACCGCTGCCCAGCGTGGTCGCAGCGGTCGAGGCGGCGTCGCCCTTCAGCGTCTCGGAGGCGATGACCTGGCGCGTCGCGACGTTGACCATCTTCTGCGACACCGACCAGCCACCCGAGTAGCTCACCAGCTGGCGGTCGGAGGTGCGCAGTTGGCGCGCGTAGCGGTTGTAGGCGAGCGCGTTGACCTTGCCGATCCAGAGCACATCGGCGCTGACCGCCTGCGACAGCTTCGCCATCTCGGCGCTTGGCGATTCGCCGCTTGCGATCATGTCGAGTTCTTGTTGGATCTCGGGGCTGAACTCGCGGTCAAGCACCGCGAAACGACCGGTGTTGACGAGCGCGTCGAGGATGCGCTGGCGCAGCTCGGCGCCGACCTCGGCGGACGGCACATTGCGGTCACCCATCGGCAGCGTGGCCTTGTCGAAGCGCAGTGGCGCGACGACCAGCTTGATCTTCTTCAGCTCGGCCGGCGCGTTGAACTTGGCGATGCCGGCCTCGATCGTGGCCTTGTACTTGCCCTTGGGCAGCAGCGGCTCGCTCATGTCGGTGATACGGAAGTTCTGCACCACCCCGCCAGAACGCTGACGCACGGTGTCGCTGAACGCAGCCGCACGCATCGATGCGGAACTCTGATTCAGAGTCACGTCGATGCCGAGCTTGGTGTTGACGGTGGTCATGTCGACCGCGGCACCGTTGACCTGCATGATCGCCAGCCGCAGCGCCTCTGAGACGGCATCCGATGCGCTCAGGCCGTACCCATCGGCGGTGACTTTGACCGTCTCGAGCTTGCCCACGTCGGGCGGCGGAATGGTGGCGGTGGCTGGCGTCATTGGCGTCGGCCCGGTCGGGGCGGTGACCACCAGCGCGGGCGCGGCCGCTGGCGCAGCGGGGGCGGCCGGCTTCTTGTCGCAGGCGACGAGCAAGGCGGCCACTGCCACCAGCATCCAGGTCGATCGATGCAGCATCAGTGCTCCTTGTTCGTGTCGTGAGTCGGTGCGATCAGAGCGCTGCCATCGCCTTGGTCGCATCCGGCGGCACCGGGATGTCGTTGCTCTTCGCGAAGGCCGACGCGTTCTTCATCGACGCCGCCAGGTTCGACAAACCGCTGGGCAGCTGGCTGACGACGTAGACGCCCGCCTGCAGCTTCGGAATCATCATCGGCGAGGCGCTCTTCAAACCGGACGAGAATTCCGACGCCGGCCCGCGCAGCGCGATGTACTTCAGCAAGCCGCTGCCGAGTCGCGCCATGCCTTGCTGGTACTTCGCCTTCGAAGCAGCGTCGAGCTTCGGGCCCTTGGCCATCTCTGCGGCGACCGCATCGGTCGAGGCGCTCACGGCCTTGTTGGAGTCTTCGAGGTTGCCCTTGGTGGCGCCGTCGGTCAGCGCTTCGGCGGTGGCCTTCGAAGCTGCCGCCT
>JBBRGK010000654.1:0-1896 GCA_038240805.1 Dehalococcoidia bacterium
GAACCGAAGGCGATCAGCAGGATGAACACCGCCGCTAGCAGACCGATCGCCTCGGTGGCCCCCGGTGGCAGCTGCTCGCCCTGCTCCACCACCGTGCCGCCGACCTCAACCGTGAGTCCGCTGCCGTGGGAGCGATCGACCAGCTGCGTCAGCTTCGTGACATCATCGGGCGACACCTGGTCGGCGAGCTTCAGATACCGCACGGAGGCGAAGCCAATGCGACCGTCGGGCGAGATGGCGCCCTGTGTGTTGTCGTACGGGGACGAAACAGCCTGCACACCGGGCAACTTCGCCGCTTCCGCAACGATTCCCTCGACGGTGCCGCGTACGGCCGCATCGTTCATGCCCTGGTCTGCCTGAAAGACGATGCTGGCGCTGTCGCCGGCCTGCTGCGGAAAGCGGCTCTTGAGCAGGTTGATCGCTTTTTGCGATTCGGTGCCAGGCAGCGAGAAGGAGTTGGTGAACTTGCCGCCGAAGGGCACGGCGAGGGCGACGAGCGCGATCACTGCAGCGATCCAGACGAGCACGATCGTGCCACGCCGGCGCACGACGAGGGCGGCCCAGCGGGCAAGCAGACCCTGCGGAGCGGGGGAAACCGGGTTCATAGCTCTCTCTTTCTGCATCTTCACGCTTACGGAGCGCGAAAGCCGATCGCCTGGTGGGTGTTATCACTGTACCTGTTCATTGTGAGAAAACACTCGCATGGTCCGCGGCCGGCGAAAACGCGCAACACGGCGGAATACTACCCGGCAGCGAGCGCGTCTCGTGCCTCGGCTGCCGTCATCGGCTTACCGTAAACCGGCGTACCGGGCTGCTGCCGGCGGCCTCCCGCTCCGAGCGGGCCACTGTCGACGGCCACGAAACCGATCTGCTCGATCAGCCCGGAAACCGTCGCTTTCGCTTCGGCATCGTCACCGGCGACGAACAGCGCCAGCTGCTGATCCGGTGGCAATTCTCCGCCCGTGCGCTGGGTTTCCGATTGCATCGTGTTGAACGCCTTCACAAGCCGGGTGTCGGAGAGGTGGCGTGCCACGGCCTCACTCGAGGTGGCGCCGCCAAAGTCCATTTCGCCGTCTCGCCCGGGATAGTAGTTCATCGCGTCGACCACGATCTTGCCGGAGAACGCGCGCGCCGGCAGCGTCTTGTATTTGCCCAGTGGGATCGCGACCAGGACCACGTCACCGAAAGCTGCCGCTTCATCGACGGTCATTGCCTTCACCGCCGGACCGAGGTCCGCCGTCAGCGCGGCCAGTGATTCCGGTCCGCGCGAGTTGCTGATCGCCACCGGATGTCCGGCGTTGGCGAAAAGCCGGGCGGCGGTCGCGCCGATCTTGCCTGAACCGATGATGCCGATATTCATTGAGAAGTACATTACAGAAGGTAACTTCATTTGTGCCCCGTCCATTCGGGTAGGATTCGGCACGGAGTCCGGCGGTCAAGACTAACGAGCTTCTACCCGGGTGCAACGAGCTGCTGTTGTTGTCGCGGGCAGGTGGCGCTCCGCCCGGCTGTGATCACCAGCCGACGGCGGCACCGTCTGCCCGCGGGTCGGCGCCGCCGGCCATCAGGCCGGTGTCCGGATCGATCGTGATCCCCTGGGCGTGGCCCGCGATGCCGGTCCAGCCGTCGATCAGGGTGACGCTGTGGCCGAGGCTTCGCAGCCGCTGCACGGTCGCGTCCGGGTAGCGGTTTTCCAGCAGCAGGCCGGGCGGATCGCCGGGCTGGCCGCGGCCGTGGATCCAGCGCGGCAGCTCAAGCGCCGCCTGAATATCCAGGCCGAAGTCGATCAGGTCGGCGTAGAGCTGCTGATGAATCTGGGGCTGGCCGTCGCCACCCTGCGTACCGAGCACGATGACGGGCCTGCCGTCCCGGTACGCCATTGAGGGAATCAGCGTG
>JBBRGK010000655.1:0-1894 GCA_038240805.1 Dehalococcoidia bacterium
CACTCCGCTGCAACAGCCCGCGAGGACCGGCGTACTGATAGAATCGCATCGCGGCCGCCGCCACGCGGATCACGTTCTTGTGCGGAAACACCGTGCGTGTGATCGCCGTCCGGAGAATTCGGCGCGACGGGCTGCCCTTGCCCTGGGTCAGGATCTGAGACCGCGTGGCCTCCATGATTCGGCCGAATGGCACCCCCGAGGGGCAGACCGACTCGCAGTTGCGACACTGCAGACACAACTCCATGTGCGCGATGAAACCTGCGTTTATCGGGATGCGCCCTTCATCAGCGGCGCGGATCAGGTGCAGGCGCCCTCGGGGCGACTCTGTTTCGAGCCCTGTCGCGACGAACGTTGGACAGTTCATCAGGCAGAGTCCGCAGTGCACGCAGCGCGAGAGGTCAGTGTGTGAAGGAGCGTCTTTGCCAATAAAAGCGGAGAGTGCGAGCGGTTCAGAGATCATTGATGTGTCACTTTGCCTTCCCAAAGCCCATGGTACTGCGGCTCGGAGGCTAGATTCTGCCGACGTAGCGCCCCGGATTGAGCGTCGCATTCGGATCATACGTCTGCTTGAGACGCTGCATCATCGCCAGATCGCGCCCATCCAGATCCCACGCCTCAACCGAACCCGACACCGCCATGGGGCAACGTTCGACGACGAGACCGCCGCCTATCTGCACCAGCGCTGCCCTCGCGCTGCGGATCGCCTCCCCGATCCGATCCGAAGGCAGACCAGACCAACAGGCGAACAGCGATCCGCTCCCCGGTCGGATGAGCAACTCCGGCTGGCGGCCGAGCAGAACAGTGCTGTCTTCGATGATGGCGGCGGCATGCCCCGACTGCGACGGCAGCACAGAGGTACGCAGGATGAGCGACGCAGGGTCGTCAAGACTTCGGCCGAAGTCACGCAGACGGGCGAAGAGCCGGCCGGCTGGACCGTCGTCGATAATTGCAGGATGCGGCGAGCCCGTTGCGGTGCAGATCGCTGAGATCTCGTGCGTCTGGCGCCTCACTGCAGCGGGCACGCCCGATAGCAGCGCTGCTAGCAGCCAATGACCCGGCACAACTTCAGCGCCGAAAGCAGCGCACATGCGCTCGGCGGCGACCGGGCTAACCAGCTCGATCGCAGCTGGGAATAACTGACCGTGGATGACCTGCAGCGCTGTGCCGACGGCTGAGTCGACAGAGGCGAACGACGCGATGACTCCTGCTGAAGCAGCGGGAGCCGGCCACAGCTTGAACGTGATCTCGGTAATCACTCCGGCAGTGCCGAGGCCGCCGATGTGAAGTTTGGCCAGGTCGTAACCGGCTACGTTCTTGACGACCTTTCCTCCGGACCGCACCAGGCCATCAAGAGGCTGGACCACCTGCATGCCGATCACCAGGTCGCGCGCGGTGCCGTACTTGAGCCGCCGAGGGCCATGCGCGTTCGTCGCCAGAGCGCCGCCGATCGTCGCCCTGTCAGGCAGCGGCACATCGAGCGGCAGCGACTGGCCGCGACGTTCAAGCAGTCGGTGGATATCGCCGACGATCACTCCTGCCTGGACCGTCAGCGTCAGGTCGTCTGGCTGATAATCCACGACCGCGTTGAGGCCGCACAGATCAATGACCAGGTCTAACCGTTCTATCGGGTTGCCGAGGTCGAGCATTGAACCGCCGCCGCGTGGTGATACCGCGAGGCCCTGTTCCGACGCGAGTTGCAGCGTCGTCACGACTTGCGTGGCCTCAGTCGCGCACACAACGGCAGCGGGGCGACGACCACTCACTGAATGCTCGGAAAGGCATGTGTCGTCTGTGCGCACAGTGTCGTCAGGAAGGGCACCGGCAAGCAGACCGGCGATCGACGCGGTACTCATCGTGCGACGGTTCCTGATCTAGACGTAGAAGTCGGCCGTAA
>JBBRGK010000656.1:0-1887 GCA_038240805.1 Dehalococcoidia bacterium
GCCAGCAGCGCGGACGGTTCCAGCGTACGGGCGTGGCTGCCCAGCATCTGCAGCCAGGGCAGGTACGCCGGGGCGCCGCTCTGATCGGGTGCGCCGGGTTCACCCTCCCAGCACTGGCCCCACAGCACGAGGTCGCCGTGAGCCGCAGCCTCCTCGGCAAGCTGGCTCGCAAGCCTGGATTTGCCGATGCCTGGCTCGCCGGCCAGCATCACAAGCTGCCCGCGCCCGCTTTCTGCCGCCGTCAGCCGTTCACGCAGTGCGGTCAGTTCAACCTGCCGTCCGACCAGCGCGGAGGCCGCCCCGGCCGTCTCCGGTGCCTGTGCGGACACCGGCTGATCCGTGGGCGGCGCGGCGGACTTCTCCGTACCGGAACGGGCAGCGAGCTCTGAGGCAACGCCAAGCCGGGCGAGCGCCTTGAGCAGCACCGGCAACCAGACCGGCTCCGGCTGGTCGAGCAGCTCGACCCACTGCCAGCCTTCGAGGAAGTACAGCACCTGCTGGGGGAACTCTGCCCGCTCAAGCAGCAGCGGCAGGTACGGGCGTTCGAAGCGCCAGGCAAGCTGGATCTCCTGCTTGACGTTACGGCTCGCCATCGCCGCTTCGGAGCAGCAGATCACCAGCGCAGCACAGCCGGTGATCGCATCCACGATCTCACTGCCCCAACTCGTGCCGCCCGCGATCGCCTCCTGGTCGAGCCAGACGGCGACACCGGCCGCCTGCAGCGCCGCAGCGATCGCCAGCGCCCGCTGCCGGTCGGCGCTGGCGTAGGAGAGAAACACGTAGGGCGCGGCAGAACGCTTGAGTGATGTGCCTGCGGTCATTCTCCGCCTCCGGGAGCCTTTTCCGGCCGCAGCCGTTCAATCCAGCGGACACCAGCACCGACACGCAGATAGATCGCCTCCGCCTCGCTGAACTGCGCCTCTGCTTCCTCGTTCTGTTCGTGGGCGAGGAGTAAACGGCCCCAGGTGTACTGTGCTTCGGCGATCTCCATCGGCAACCGGTACTGCTCAAAGTTCGAGGTTGCCATCAGGAGATGCTCCGCCGCTGCACCTATTTCGCCACGCGCTCCGGCGACCACAGCTTCTGCCAGCGCGATAGTTCCCTGCATTCCGCGCCAATCCTCACCTGAAGCCACGATCTCGCGCATGCGCTCAAGATGCGGCTGCGCCTCGACGGCACGACCTGTCTCGGCCAGGAGCATAGCCAGCGCAGCCCGTAATCGCAGCTCTCCGGGCACGTGCGGGCCATCCAGCGCAATCGTGAGTGACTCGGCAAGAGTGGACTCGGCGGCAGCGTTATGACCCAGCAGCCGTTGGCTGCGGGCCAGAAAGGGGCCAAAATAAACGAGTTGGAGGCGATTCCCGCTCCGCCTGTTCGTTGTTCGTGCATTTTCGCCGGCGGTGAGGTGCTCCTCCCATCTACCGATGTGGACGAGGTACTGGCCGAACCGTGCATCAGGGTTCTCAGCCACGAAAGTCCGTGCGGCCTCGATCTCACCGAGCTGCAGACAGCAACTCACCGCGTTGAGAGCGAGGAATGCCCGGTTGCCAGCGGACCAGGATTGCCGTGCCGTATCGCGCTCACGGTCGAGCCAGCGCAAGGCTACCGCGGGGTCCAGCAGACCTGCGTAAGCACGTTCGGACCAGATCGCCGCCATGAAGCCGATATAGGCGTCGTCGGATGCTTCCGCCCACTCCCATGCCTGAGCCATCAGGGCCAGGCCTTCCGCCAGCTTTCCTTCGCAGTAGCGATACCAGCCGAGAGCCCACCTGCCGTTGGCTACTAGCCGCCCATCACCGTGCTGCTCGCCGAACCCTATGCTGCGCAGGCTATTAATCACGCCCTCCGCCGTGTGCAGCCCGAGATAGGGGCCCGAGTCAACCGAAG
>JBBRGK010000657.1:0-1875 GCA_038240805.1 Dehalococcoidia bacterium
GACCAGTTCGCGGAAGCCTTTGCCCGTGCCTGGTTCAAGCTGACCCATCGCGACATGGGTCCGCGCGTGCGCTACCTGGGCCCGGAAGTGCCGAAGGAAGATCTGATCTGGCAGGACCCGATCCCGGCTCTGGATCACGAATTGATCGACGATGCCGACATCGCCACGCTCAAGGATCGCATCCTGGCGTCGGGCCTGTCGGTGCCGCAGCTGATTTCGACAGCCTGGGCCTCGGCCGCCACCTTCCGCGGCTCCGACAAGCGCGGCGGCGCCAATGGCGCCCGCATTCGCCTGGCGCCACAGAAGGATTGGGAGGTCAATCAGCCCGATCAATTGGCGCAGGTGCTCGCGACATTGGAAAGCATTCAGACCACGTTCAACAGCGAACAGAAGGACGGCAAGAAACTTTCGTTGGCCGACCTGATTGTGCTGGGCGGCGTTGCGGCCATCGAAAAAGCCGCCAAGAACGGCGGGCATGCGGTGAAGGTGTCTTTCACGCCCGGCCGCATGGACGCGACGCAGGAACAGACCGATGTGGCGACCTTCGCGCCGCTTGAACCGGTCGAGGACGGCTTCCGCAATTATGTTCGCGGCAAGCCGCGCCACAAGATCGAGGACATGCTGGTAGACCGCGCCCAACTGCTGAAGCTCACGGCGCCGGAAATGACGGTGCTGGTCGGGGGCTTGCGCGTGCTGGGGGCGAATGCCGGCGGCTCCCCGCATGGCGTTTTCACCCAGCGCGTGGGGACCTTGACGAACGACTTCTTCGTCAACCTGCTGGAAATGGGGACGCACTGGAAGCTGGACGAAAAGAACCCGGATGAAAAGGCGGGCGGCGTGTTCGAAGCCCGCGACCGCAAGACAGGCCAGGTCAATTGGACCGGCACCCGCGCCGACCTGATCTTCGGGTCTCACGCGCAATTGCGGGCACTGGCGGAAGTCTATGCCAGTGCCGATTCATCCGAGAAGTTCGTGACGGACTTCGTGGCGGCCTGGACCAAGGTGATGAACCTGGACCGCTTCGACCTGGCCTAAGCGCTGACGCAAAGAAAATCCCCGGACCGCGAGAGCGATCCGGGGATTTTGCGTGTCAGGACGACTTAGTAGTAGTGACGATTGCCGTCGCGGTCGATGTAGTAGGCAGCACGGTCGCTGCGATATCCTTCGCTGCCACTACGATATCCCTCGTTGCCACTGCGATATCCCTCGCGGCGATATTCACGGCGGGCGTCACGGCGGCAGTCCGCGCGATTGTTACTGTGCCCGATCGTGTTGCCAATCAGGCCGCCGGCGACACCGCCGACCGCGGCGCCGACCAGGCTGTGCGAGGCAAGGCCGCCGACCAGCGCACCCGAACCGGCGCCCAGGGCGGTTTCCGTATCCGCGTCGTTATTGCAGGCGGCATTCGCTGACATAGTACCGGCGCCCAGCACAATGGCGGCAGCGGCGGCGATCTTGGCCAAACTGTTCATTTCGAATCTCCTGTTGCAAGGCGGTTCCGCCCCGTTACAGCACAGAAACGTACCGTGGTGGAGAAAGGTTCCACTCATGTTCAAGGCATGATCAAGGCAGCCCTATGGCAGAGCAGGGTAATCCACATAGCCCTGGGCGCCGCCGGAATAAAATGTGGCGGTGTCCCATGGATTCAGCGGCGCATGTTCGGCGAATCGCCTGGGCAGGTCCGGATTGGCCAGGAACAGTTTTCCGAAGGCCACCGCGTCGGCCTTGCCTTCCGCCAGGACGCGCTCCGCGCCGGCCTGATCGAAACCTTCATTGGCGATAAAGGGCCCGCCGAACGCCTGCTTGATGGCGGGACCGATGCTGTCCCTGTTGGTGGCCTCGCGCGGCCGGCCCTGGCTGTCCACCAGCTTGGTG
>JBBRGK010000658.1:0-1875 GCA_038240805.1 Dehalococcoidia bacterium
GGATGATCTTCCGGGAATATGCCCTTGGCGCGCAGCGTGCTGGCCACCGGAATGCCGCAGGCATCGGCCAGGCGCAGCAGATCTTGTGTGGCGCCGGATCGCACGCAGCCGTTGCCGGCCAGGATGGCGATGCGCGGGCCCGCCGTGAGCAGCGCGCGCGCGTCGACCGCGGCCTGGCGGTCCAGCACCCGCGGCGAGGTTGCCAGGCCGTATTGCAGCGGGCGATAGCTCTCGCTCACGGGTTGGGTGTGCAGGTCCTGCGGCAGGCTCAGAAAAACCGGCCGCGGCGCGTCGCCCACCATGGTGCGCAGCGCGACATGGAAATGATGCGGCAACAGGCTGATCGCCGGCACCTCCTGGGCGAACGCCGTCACCGGCCGCATCAGGGCGACATCGTTCATGCCCGAACCGCTGCCGTCCTGAAATGAACCGCGGCCTTCCCAGTCGGTTTGCACCTCGCCGGTCAAGGCCAGGATCGGTGACTCGTCGGAATAGGCATTGGCCAGCGCCGCCACCAAATTGGCCGCGCCGGGCCCGCCGATGCCGAGGCAAACGCCAAAGCGTCCGCTGGCCCGCGCATAGCCGTCGGCCATGAAGCCGGCGCCGCCTTCGTGGGCGGCGACGATGGCGTTGACGCCGGTGACGTCGCCGAACTCGGTGAGAAAGCCGTCAAGCAATCCGCCGGGTACCATGAAGACATGGCTGATGCCTTCCTGCTTGAGCGCGCCGAGCAGAAACTGGATAGCGTTGGGTGGCTGGCTCATCGTGTTTTCCCCAGTTGGGCGGCGGTCGGCTTGCGCCCATCGCTCACCGCCAGCGCGGTGCGAACGCCGGACTCGATGGCGCCTTCGATCCAGGCGTGTTTGAGCGAAGTGTGCTCGCCCGCGAAATGAATCCTGCCGCCTTCGGGCTGCAGCAAATAGGGCATGACCGACTCGAATTGCCCAGGGGCAAAGATCGCCGCCTCGCCGCACGAGAAGGGA
The DNA here is from genome assembly GCA_038240805.1 of Dehalococcoidia bacterium. Taxonomy (GTDB): domain Bacteria; phylum Chloroflexota; class Dehalococcoidia; order CAUJGQ01; family CAUJGQ01; genus JBBRGK01. The sequence continues at coordinate 984 of JBBRGK010000658.1, forward strand.
TCCTGCATCCAGCTCTTGGTGGTGCCGCCGACATGCAGCTTGCGCACGCCTTCGCCGTGCAATTCGCACATGCCGTCAAGCGCGAACTGCAGGCGATCGGGCTCGGTCAGCGAGTCCCAACGCAAGGCGTCCTCGCCCCACACGTAACTGGCGAGCACCACGCCGCCGCCTTTCGAGCCCATGTCGTGGCTGGGATAATAGACGTACCGGTTGGGAAGGTCGGTGGTGCTGCCACCGCCGTAAATGTCGTCGTCCTGCTCCCAGAAACGGCGGCTGAATTCGAGCAGCACCTTGGTGGCGGCGTCGTAATGCAGTTCGCGAATGGCGCGCCGGCGCTGCGGCGCGAACAGCGGGTCGGTGCGCACGAAGCGCAGGCTGGAGAAGGGGATGACGATGATGGCGGCATCGGCCTTGAAGGTTTCACCGGTCGTCGTCCGCGCACTCACGCCCGCGTCGTCCCAACCCAGCGCGCTGAGACGCTGGTCGAAGCTGATGCAATCTTTCAGCGCGGGCAGGAAGGCCTGCGGCAGCAGGTCGTTGCCACCCGGTATCTGCCAGTAGCGGACCTTGTCATTGATGATGGCGAGCTCGATGAAGGCCTGCACAAACGACGTCATCAGCCGCGATTCCAGATTGTTCAGCACCACGATCATCTCGATCGCTTCCTCGGAATATAGTGTCTGTTCCTTCAGGAAGCGGCGCACCGAATACTCGCCGAAGCGGTCGATCACCACCGGCCATCGAGCCGCCGGATCGGCCTTGATGAAATCGCGCAGCGGACCCAGTGCTACGTCCAGCAGTTGCTGCGAGGTCTGGCCCGCCTCGCCCGCCGGCAGCGGGAAGTTCAGCTGACCCGACGTGTAGGCGCTGCGCCTGATCTTCACGCCATTGA
>JBBRGK010000659.1:0-1849 GCA_038240805.1 Dehalococcoidia bacterium
CGCATTCTCGCCGCCTACCCCGGCCCGGCGATCGAAGGCGCCGTCCTGAACGGTGGTCAGAACACCGACGCTCTCATCATTGCCAGCAGCCCGGCGGGAATGCAGCCGGTTTCCACTGAGCACAGTACGCTGGGGCGGAGATGATCGACCGGGAGGATGGCATGGCTGCTCAACGGTTGCCGCTGGACGGGGTGCGCGTGGTCGCGCTTGAGCAGGCGGTCGCCGTGCCGCTGGCGACGCGGCACATGGCGGATCTTGGCGCCGATGTGATCAAGATCGAACGGCCAGAGGGCGACTTCGCCCGCAGCTACGACTCCGTGGTCAATGGCCTGAGCGTGAACTTCGCCTGGCTGAACCGTGGCAAGCGCAGCGTCTGCCTCGACCTGAAGCAGCCTGACGGGCTCGAGGCAGCGCTGAAGTTGGCTGATGGCGCCGACGTGTTCGTGCAGAACCTGGGTCCGGGCGCGGCGCGGCGTGCGGGCGTGGGAGCGGAGACGTTACGGCAGCGCAACCCGCGCCTGATCTACTGCACCCTCAGCGGCTACGGCGAGTCGGGGCCGTATGAGACGCGCAAAGCCTACGACCTGCTGATCCAGGGCGAAAGCGGCGCTGCCTTCGTATCGGGTACGCCGGAGGAGCCGGCCAAGATCGGTATCTCCGTAGTGGACATCTCCGGCGGCATGTACGTGCTTTCTTCCGTACTTGCTGCGCTCTACGAACGGGAACAGACGGGGGCCGGCAAGGAGTTGAGCGTCTCGCTCTTCGACAGCATCAGCGAGTGGATGAGTGTGCCGATGCTGACCGCGAAGTATGGTGGCAGCCTGGAGCGCGCCGGCCTGTTCCACAACTACATCGCACCCTACGGCCCGTTTCGCTGCGGCCGCGGCGGCGGCAACGAAAGGGGCCGCGGTGACAATGAAGGCAGCATCGGCATCGCGATTCAGAACCAGCGCGAGTGGGCGCGGCTCTGCACCCATGTGCTGGAGCGGCCGGAACTGATCGATGATCAGCGCTTTGCCACGAACGAGGTGCGCTATCGCAACCGGCAGGCGCTGGGCGAGATCATTGAGCAGGTCTTTACGCGTCTGGGTTTAGCAGCGGCAGAGCAACGGCTGGAGCAGCACGAGATCGCTTTCGGGCAGTTCCGCGACGCGAGCGAACTGCAGCATCATCCGCAGCACGCCGCCCGCAAGCGCTGGCAGAGCGTCGCCTCCGAGGCCGGCGAGGTCGAGTTGCTGCGCTCGCCGTTCGATAACGTCTCCGGCTGGGAAACGCCGAACCGGGCGATTCCCTCCCTCGGTCAGCACACCGACGAGGTACTGCGCGAGATCGGCCTGAGCGGCTGGTAGGAGGGAGTACTGAGGCTCGTTCGGTTCCTGCTTTCAATCTCAGCATAGCCCGTGTAGATTGTTATCAACGATCGATTTCCGGAGATGCGCCATGCCCCTGCGTATCAGCCCCAGAATAACCGTTCTTACCGACGAAGAGATTCTGCGGCGAGTCGCTGCCTTCGAGAAAGCGCGCGGGATGAGCAGTCGTGAGTTCCTTGTTCAGTACAACGGCGGTCGCCTTGACGATAGCCTGGACTTCATTAACTGGGCCGGGCTGCTTGCGCTCGCCAATGAGATAGGTGTTCAGATCCCGGTATTTGCATAGCTGCGGTGCGCGAGATCGCCGATTACTACGAAGACGCGATCAGAATCCTCGGCGAGGAGGTCGGCGCGGACCAGATTCGGGACGACGAGATCCAGTCGAGAGACCACCAACGCGGTGGACTCTTTTTTGTACTCGGCTATCCAGATGGTTCGGAACTTCACGTCAATCTGTGGGTCAACTGTGCCGGCGACCC
>JBBRGK010000660.1:0-1845 GCA_038240805.1 Dehalococcoidia bacterium
CTCCGCGCAGGAAGGAACCATGCCCGGCGGCGGTGGCTCAGGGAAGAGGCAACGATAGCATCCCTTGCCGGGGATGTAGGTCGACGCCTGACCATCAAACAGAAGAATGCTGCCGTCCACCAGCGGCTTGCCGCTCAGGTATGACGCGTCGTTGACCAGGTATCGGGTGGCGAAGTTGTCTGCCCCGTTCACGATAATGTCGTACTGCGGGATGATCTCGAACGCGTTGTCAGAAGTGAGCGGCACTTCGTGCGTGATCACGATGACATCGGGGTTGTACGCGTTCAACGTGTCTCTGGCCGAATCCACTTTGGGGCGGCCGATGTCGTCGTTTTGGTGCAGGATCTGCCGTTGCAAATTGGACAGGTCTACCACGTCGAAGTCGACCAGCCCTATCGTGCCGACGCCGGCAAGCGCCAGGTACAACGCGACCGGCGAGCCGAGTCCGCCAGCTCCGACGATCAGCACTTTGGCTGCCATCAGCTTACGCTGACCAACCGGCCCGACCTGCGGCATGATCATGTGACGGGAGTACCGCGTCACCTGATCTGATCTGAGTGCTGTGCCGGACCCTCCGGCGATAGCGGGAATGACTGCGACCTCGTCTCCGTCTGCCACGGGCGTCTCCTGTCCCTGAAGTGTGTGGATCTCACGGTTGTTCAGGTAGATGTTGATATGAGCGGGGATCTCGCGTTTCTCGTTGAACAACAGATCGTCGAAGCCCGGATAGCTGTCGTTCAGCCCCGTGAGCACCTCCGCTACGGTCTGCCCCTGCCCTTCTACACGGGTGCGATTGCCCGTTAAACGTCGGAAGGGGGTGGGAATGTATACGCTTATTGCCATGCTGGACTAACCTCTCTGTGCCAGCGCCAACCGGCTCCGCGCCGCTTGCGAGCAGGACTTCTGGCGCCGTTTGTGGGGAATAGTTTGGCGCGTTCACCTCTACAGCCTCGTGCTGAGGTACCGCTCGCCGGTGTCGCAAAGCATCGTCACCACCGTCTTCCCGTTACCAAGGCGCTTCGCCACCTTCGCGGCTGCAACTACATTGGCGCCCGATGAAATGCCGACCAGTAAACCCTCCTCGCGCGCGAGACGCCGCGACATCTCCAATGCGTCGTCGTCGGAAACGTCGATAAGCTCTTGATAGATGGCGCGGTTGAGCACCCCCGGCACGAAGCTTGCCCCGATCCCCTGGATCGCGTGCATTCCCGCCCGGCCGCCGCGCAGCACAGGTGAGCGTGACGGCTCCACGGCGACGATGAGCGTGCTCGGGTTGCGTTCGCGCAGAACTTCACCGACCCCGGTGATCGTTCCTCCGGTTCCGACACCCGCCACGAAGGCATCGATCCGACCGCCCGTAGCCTCCAGTAGCTCCAGGGCGGTCGTCTGCCGATGAATCTCTGGATTTGCCGGATTGTTAAACTGCTGCGGCATAAAGTACTCAGGATGCTGCGCGAGCAGTTCGTTTGCTGCATGGACCGCACCCGTCATCCCCTCGATAGCTGGAGTGAGCACGATCTCGGCCCCGTAACGAGCGAGCAGCTTGCGACGCTCGACGCTCATGTCCTCCGGCATCGTCAGGATCAGCCGATAACCTTTCACAGCCGCGACCATCGCCAGGCCGATGCCGGTGTTACCGCTGGTCGGCTCGACAATCGTCGCGCCCGGCTTGAGCCTGCCGTCTCGTTCGGCTGCCTCGACCATCGCGCAGGCGATGCGGTCTTTCACGCTGCCGGCAGGGTTCAACGACTCCATCTTGCCCAGGATCTCGGCGCCGCCTGCAGCAGGGATGCGGTGCAGCCGAATGAGCGGCGTGTTGCCGACGAGGTCGAGCACGCTGTCGAT
>JBBRGK010000661.1:0-1844 GCA_038240805.1 Dehalococcoidia bacterium
TAAGGGGCGATGCGATGGGAAGTGGTGTTCAGCAACCGCTTGTACCCAGTCACGCTTCCTCCGCCAGAAAATTTCCATAAAGCACTGAAGACCCTCATTTGGTCGGAAATTTCTAGCGGTACGTCCCAATATTTGTCCCAACACAGGTGTTTGAACGTCAGGCCGTCGCAGCGGCGAGCTTCGGTTGGCTCCATCGTAGCGCGTAGATGATACGAGGCCCGGCTCTGCTGATTTTCGCTGAGAACGGACCCGGCGTTTTCGCCGAGATTTGACCCGTATGATCGGACAAGGATCCCGATCTCAGGCGGCGCATATCCTTCGCGCCATCGCTCGGCGATCCAGGCCCCAACAGCCGCCCCCTCCGCCGCCTGATCCTTAAACAACCGGATCACGGGTGCCGGTCCGCGGCGCCGCGGCTGCCGACTCCACGCGGGTGAAGGCACTGGCTCGGGCATTCCGGTGGCGGCGGATGATGGAGGCGGGCCGCTGCGGCACGATTAGCGAATGGTGGCGGCCGAGAAGCTCAACTCGTCCTGAATCTCGCGCCTGCTCCGGCTCATGCTGCTGGCACCGGACATCGTCGAGGCGATCCTGGCCGGGCGGCAGCCGGATGGGATGACGCTGCCGGGGTTGACGGAGCCGTTTCCAATGGAGTGGGGGAAACCGGATTGCTTCATCGATTCCTGATGCTGATTTGCGAAGCCGGCGTGCGGGCCACGCGTCGCTTGCGTCAGGAGCAGGGGTCTCGAAGATCCTTCTTCGCCGACCGATAGACCCTCTGCAACGCAGCCAGACGACGGTGTTCGATGTCCTGCGCCACACGGTCCTTCACCAACCCCGATGCCTTCAATTCTCGGCTGAGCTTTTGGAAGCTCGCCCAGCGACCGGCGTCGAGGAGGCCGCTCTCCAGCGCGCCACGTACCGCACAGCCAGGCTCGGTGCTGTGCCCGCAGTCGCGAAAGCGGCAATTCTGGGCCAGGGACTCAATGTCGTTGAAGACCGCGCCGATACCCTCATCCGCGTCGATCAAGCCCACTTCGCGAATGCCCGGCGTGTCGAGGATCAGCCCCCCGCCAAGCAGTCGGAAGAGTTGCCGATGACTGGTGGTGTGACGCCCCCGCGCATCCACGGCGCGGATCTCCTGAGTCGCCATTCGCTCTTCACCCAAAAGGGCGTTGACCAGCGTCGATTTACCCACGCCCGATGAGCCGATCAGCACACAGGTCTCGCGGGGCTTGATGTGCTCCATCAGGGCGTGCAGGCCGATACCCTGACGCACCGAAACGATAAGCACCGGGCACCCTGCCGCCAGGGTGGCGATTTCCGCGGCCTGGACCTCGGGTTGGTCGCACAGGTCGGACTTGGTCAGAACGACCAACGGTCGCGCACCGCTCTGCCACGCCGCCGCGAGGAAGCGCTCGAGCCGACGAGGATTGAGGTCCGCGTTTAACGAGGTGACGATGAAAACAACGTCTATGTTGGCGGCGATGACCTGCAGCGTGTGCGCGCTGTCCGCCGCCCGACGCACGAAGGCCGTGCGGCGGGGCAGGACGGCATGAATGGTCGCCTTACCGTCGCCGGCGTTTGCTGACACTGCGACCCAGTCGCCGGCGGCTGGATGGCCAGCCTCTCGAGCCTCGTGACGCAGGCGTCCTGAGAGTCTGGCGCTCAGGTTACCAACATCGGTGGCAACCAGATTCGCTTCGCGCTGCTGAATGACAATGCGCCCGGGGAGGTAGCCGGCGCGAGCATGCGGCTCGAATTCCGACCGCAGCGCATCGGACCAGCCATACTGTTCGATCAAACAAGCAACCTCATGGGAGACGAGCTGTATAGCACTGAAC
>JBBRGK010000662.1:0-1832 GCA_038240805.1 Dehalococcoidia bacterium
GTGGCTTGCAGACCAACGGTTCCACAATGCGCCCGGCCGGCACATGCATCACGACGAACTGGATTCGCTGATCACCGGCTGGACCCGCGGACAGGAGAAGCTGGCCGCGATGCACCTGCTGCAGCGGGCCGGGGTGCCGGCGGCCGCCGTATTGGACGCCAAGGAAGTGCTCGCCGATCCGCACCTGGGGCAGCGGGAGTTCTTTCAGCACATCGACGTGCCGAACGTCGGCCGCGTGCCGGTTTCACGCTATCTCGGCGCGCGCTTTTCCGAAATGGACGTCGGGGCGCACGGCCGCGGGCCGCGCCTGGGCGAGCACAACAGCGACGTACTGCAGGACGTTCTGGGCGTGTCCGATCAGGAGCTGCACCAGCTGCAGCGCGACGGCGTCATCAGCACGGAGCCACAGCTCAGCCTGCCGGTTGAGGAGTTCCGCGCGGCGCTGAAGCTGCCGCTCGACATGTACCTCGAGATCGGCTCGGTAACGGCTGTGGATGAGGCCCCGATCCTGGCGCTCGACAAGAGCGTGCCTTGAGCCTGAGCCTACCGTGGCGCCGGCAAGGCGCGGCGCCCACGTTCTACGGCTGGTACATCGTCGCCGCCGCGATCGTCGCACAGTTCATCAGCATCGGCATCCAGGCGTACGCGATCGGCGCCTTCCTCAAGCCGATGACCCAGGAGTTCGGTTGGTCGCGGGAGTCATTCTCGCTGGTGCAGACCGTCTCGACCATCGTCACGGGCGGAGCCGGCTTTGTGGTCGGCGGTCTGGTAGATCGGCGCGGCCCTCGACCGCTGATGATCGTGGGGGCGCTTTTCGCCGGCGTCAGCGTCGCTGCAACCAGCCAGGTACACGGCCTATGGCAGTTCATGCTGCTGCGCGGAGTGGCGCAGACGATTGCGGGCGCCTTCATCGGAAACCTGGTCGTCAATATCACGCTCTCGAAATGGTTCGTAGCGCGGCGCGGCATGGCGATTGCGCTGGCATCGCTCGGCGTTTCAGCCGGCGGCGTGTTCCTCACGCCATTTGTCTCGTTCTGGATCGGCGCCTTCGGTTGGCGTTCGACCTGGGTGATGCTCGGAGTGTCGGAATGGGCGCTGGTGCTGCCCATGGCGTTCGTCATGCGCCGGTCGCCGGAAGACCATGGGCTGCTGCCCGACGGTCTCTCTCCCGTGGCGCTAATGGACCCGTCTGTAGTCCAGAACGGGAGCACCATCCCTCTGCCCGCGGCGCTCACCGAGACGCAGTGGACGCGTGCCCGCGCGATTCGCACCAGCACGATCTGGCTGATCATCTTCGCCTACGGCATCTCCAACGTCGGGCCGAGCGCGACGGTGCTGCACATGATCCCGTTCCTCACCGACAACGGCTTCAGCCGCTCCAGCGCTGCGCTGCTGTTCAGCCTGCAGTCGTGGTTCGCACTGGTGTCCAAGCCGGTCTGGGGTGTGCTGATGACGCGCTTTCATCCACGCCCGCTCAGCGCAGTCTGTTTTGCCATGCTGGCCGCCGCCACGGTGCTGACCCTGCGCGCGGGCCAGAGTCATTCGCTGACGTCGATCATCCTGGCGCTTGCGATGTACGGCCTCGCCTATGGCGGTCAGGTACCGCTGCAGGAGACGATCTGGGCGTCCTACTTCGGCCGGCGGCATCTGGGCGAGATCCGCTCGGTCGGCATCGCCTGCTCGATCCTCTTCGGGGCAGGAGGTCCTCTGCTGGCCGGAGTGCTTTACGAACGGGCGGGCAGCTACAGCATCGCGTTTGTACTATTCGCGGTCTGCTCGCTTACCGGCGCCGTAGTGATCCTATTCGCCCGACAGCCACGGCTGCAGCCGGA
>JBBRGK010000663.1:0-1826 GCA_038240805.1 Dehalococcoidia bacterium
CCGACCGTGCCGGCAACCCAGAGCAGAACCACGCCGGCTGTTGGAACAGTGACCTCGACCGCCGATCCGACGCCACATTAGCCAGGCTCAGGTCGCGCCCCAGGGTACGTGCGATGTGGCTGAAAGGCCGCGCGTCGGCAAAGGTTCGTGCGAATCGGTAGCCGGTGGCTGAGTTAACCAGAAAGCCGGACCAGGGTCTTGCTATTGAGCATGCCCCTCATGCGGGGGCAACGCTCTGGCCTGTCTCCAGGCCAAGAGGCAGATATTGGCCGACGCAGAGAAACTCGAAAACGCCGTAGCCGATGCGATCGCCCATCCGAAAGCGACAGAGCGTTTCTGTGAGTCCGGAGATCTGCTTCAGCTTCGCTGAGTCGCTGAGATCCCAGATTTCCCCTTCGACTGCAAGCGGCCCCTGGTAGTATCCGTGGCGCCACGGCGGACCGTAGCCAATACCGGACATGAAGACCATCGAGAGCGGCTCAGCGGTGATCTGCACGTTCGCGCCGGAGCCGTCCGTCAAATCGAGACGCACATTCTGCAGGCGGCGGGTGCCCGGAATGAGCGTCTCCGAATGTTGAACGTCATATAATTCCGGCTCCCGAGAGTCGGCGTAGGGATAGACGATGGCGGCCGACTGATGCCATCGCTTGCCGTCCGCGTATTCGTTCAGGCTGTACATGAGGCAGCGGTCGTCGTACTGCTGCGGCGACCACTCCCAGAAGAACTGGGGCGGCTCATTACTTGCCGCCGAGGCCCCCGCCGGTTCAGGCTCGCCAACGCGGCGGATTCCCCATGAGTGATCGCGAGCGCCCCACCATTGCTGCGGGTTCAGCTCGAATCGATTGCCCGCCACTTCCAGAAAGCCCGACCAGCGGCCACACTGGCTCATGCGCAAATAATCCATCACAGTGCGAGAGCCGGAACGCCGCAAGAAACGCGGCTCCTCGTGCGGAAAAGCGACACCAGTGAAGGTCATGTCGAAAGCGATGCCTGGCTCAACGTGGTCGCAACGGAGACGAAGCGTGCGCAGACCTTCGATAACCTCCACGGATAGAGGCCCGACTGCCGTGTTTTTGCGATCGCCTTCGAGCAGGCGAGAGGAGCGGACTACGTGCTGCTTGCCCTCATAGACGATGCTAACGAACGCATCGATCACGTTCAGGTTCGGATAAACGCCCATGCCGAACACCATGAATACCCTGCCATCGAGGTCATGGCAGTTGAAGTAGTAGCGGTCGAAGAAGTTGCGATCGCTGGAGCCGACGATGTCAAACGGCTCGGGGATCTGATGCGCGAGATAGTCATCGAGCGGTGTGAGCATACCGGCCTCCACTTTCAGCCGTAATCTGGATCAGGGATAAAAGATGGTCGGACTGATTGGCGTCGCCGGCACCAGCCGCGCGACACGGCGACCATCACGCGTAAGGTGAAACTGGCGTTCCTCTACAACGAGCCCGGAAACGGGACCGCGTTCGATGAGCGCCAGTTCCTCGAGCTTCAAAAGCGAGGTGACGACCTCGGCAGGCGGGGCTCCGCGAATAGCGTGCAGCTCCGCTTCAAGCCGGCGATAGGTGCATGGCCCGAAGCGGATCAGCGATCGGAGAACCCACTGATCGATTACACCGAGATCGTGTTGACGGGCAGGCCGGAGCCGAAAAATCGCCGTTAGGCGCCGGCCCAGACGAGCAAGCACGTACATCAGCGCGACGCCGAGCCAGATCAGGCGCTGGCAGCCATCCCTTTAATCGCGTCGAGCATTTTCTGCTGCTCGCGCGGCGTGGGAATGCTGGCACTGCGGTCCATGAAGGCGATCTTCCCGCCCCTGT
>JBBRGK010000664.1:0-1820 GCA_038240805.1 Dehalococcoidia bacterium
CGCCGGCTTCACGTCGGAGTAGCCGCCCTTGATGCGGTAGAACTCGCCCTCGAAATCGCTCGGCCGCTCGCCGGTCCAGATCTGCCGCAATACCTGCAGGTACTCGTCGGTGCGGCGATAGCGGCCGTCGTGGTCGAGCCAGTCGCCGTCCTTCTGCTGCTCGGTATCGCTGCCGCCGCTGATGAAGTGCATACTGACACGGCCGCCGGTGAACTGGTCCAGCGTCGCCGCCTTGCGCGCCGCAAGCGTCGGCGCCACAAAGCCCGGCCGGTGGGCGATCAGGAAGCCGAGTCGCTCGGTATGCTGGGCGGCATACGCGCTGACCGCGAAGCCGTCCGGTCCGGTCGAGCCGTAGCCGACCAGCACCTTATCAAAGCCACCCTCTTCGTGCGCCCGCGAGAACTCGGTCACGAACGCTGGATCGACGTGGCCGGCGATGATGGACACGGAGGGTCCGCTCAGCTCCGACGCGGGGCGGGTGCCGATCATTCCAACGAATTCAACTGGCATGCTCTCTCTCCGTGTCTCTTGTCATTTGCCCGGTCATTTGCAATGCAGCGCCGACCGATGGCCGGCTTACGACGCGATCCCCAGCGCCGACTTGCCCGCCGCAAGCAAAACCATATCATCCTGTGGTGTGTGTATGCGGCTGCAGAGCACGTCGCGGTGATAGCGCTCCAGCGGATGCGAACGCGAGAGGCCGGGGTTGCCGATCAGCCCCAGCGCGGTATCGACTGCCCGTACCGCGTTGTTGGTCGAGAGGTACTTAACGAGCGATGCCTGCGGTGAGATGCCGGCGGGACCGTCCCGGTCGACCTGCTCGGCGAGGCTGTAGATCAGCCGCTCGTTGGCGTAGAGCAGCGCCTGGATTTCGCCAACTGCCGATTGGAAGCGCGGCAGCGTGGCGAGCGAGGCGCCGAGGTTGGCGGGCACGCGCTCGTGCAGGTACGGAAGCAGCCAGTCGCGCGCCGCGCGGGCGATACCGTCATAGAGCGCCGTAAGCACAAGCCCGTTCCAGACGCCAACTGCCGGGTCGGGCGGCTGCCACTCGACCGGATAGCGCACGTCGAGGGCGTACTCCGGGGGAATCTGCACCTCGTGCAGCAGCAGGTCGTGGCTGCCGGTGGCACGCATGCCCATCTGGTCCCAGGTTTCGACGATCTCAACGCCCGGCGCCTCACGCGGCACCAGGAAGCTGCCAACGCGTGGGTTATCGCCACTGGTGCGGGCCCAGACCAGGAAGTACGCGACGATCGGGCTGCCGGTGGCGTAGAGCTTATGCCCGGAGATGCTCCAACCGCCGTCGGTTGGCGTTGCCGTTGTGCGCGGCAGGCCACCGCGGGCGGGTGTGCCGAGTTCCGGCTCAACCCGCATCGTATTGAGCATGGCGCCGTGTTCGACGATCGCGCGGTAGAGCCGCTCGCGCATTGCGTTCTGCCGGGTGCGGTGGGCAAGGCCGGCGGTGTAGATGTACTGCATCGCCAGCACGAGCGCCGTGGAGGCGTCGCCGCCCGCCACTGCGCCGACTACCCGGCAGACCTCGTGCAGCCCTGCTCCCCCGCCGCCAAACTCGACCGGCACGGTCAGCGCCAGCAGGCCGGCGTCGCGCAACGCGGCGAAGTTCTCGAAGGGAAACGAGCCGCTGCGATCATGCTCGGCAGCGCGCCCGGCAAAGTCCGCGGCGAGCGCCGCCGCACGTTCGATCGAAGAGCCCCTCTCGGCGAGAACCATGAGTACCCCGAAGTAACTTGAGTAAGTTTATCTACATACTAGATATAAGAACGCAGGGCGTCAACGGGGACCTCACCCCGTCCCCTCTC
>JBBRGK010000665.1:0-1812 GCA_038240805.1 Dehalococcoidia bacterium
AACAGGCTGCCCGCGGCGAGCGAAAGCAGCTGCATAGCGTTCCAGGTGACATCGAGCAGGGTGAAAACGCGGCCTCGCATGCGGTCCGGCACGGCGCCCTGCACGGTCGAGTTGAACACGACCATGCCCGTTGATGTGTTGAGGCCGTAGACGAACAGAATCAGCAGCGCCAGCGGCAACGGTCGAAACAGCGCCAGCAGCACGTCGCCGATGCCGCGAATGATATAGGGAACGAAGAGCCAGCGTGCGTCGCGGTAGTCTCGCGCGAGCAGATTGGGGATCAGCGGGCCGAGCAGCGCCCCCGCGCCGATCGCAGCCAGCAACCAGGCGAAGCCGGACGGTGGCAGCCGTAGATGCTGCTCTGAGAGCACGATCAACAGCGCACCCGTGGCGCCGACCGCGAACGAGGCCAGTGCCTGCACAATCAGCAGGCGGGAGACGAACAGGTCGCGCCGGGCGAAACGCAGCCCCGCCAGCGCCTCGGCAAAGTACCCTGCCAGCCCCTGGCGGCTATCCGCAGCGAGCTCTCCGGCATGGGCCGGGATCGTCACGGTCGCGATCAGCAGCGCCGAGACCAGAAAGCTGACCGCGTTGAAACCAAAGGCCGCCGCAGTGCCGGTAAAGGCGATCAGCCCACCGGCAACGGCTGCGGCGAGAATCTGGACCAGCTGCGTCGTGGACCATGCAACGGAGTTGGCGGCGAGCCGCTGCTCTTCGGTGGTTATCGCGGGAATGACCGCTTGCACCGCCGGGTTGAAGAACGTCCCGCCTGCCGAAAGCCCGGCCGCCACAAGATAGGCGTGCCAGGTGCCCTGCGGCCAGACAAGCGAGAAGACAAGCGCCGCGCGAAAGATGTCGGCGCCGATCAGGACGCCTTTGCGGCTGAAGCGGTCGATGATCACGCCGGCAACAGGACCAAGCAGCAGGACGGGCACAATCTCCGCAACCACCAGGCCGGCTACACCGATGCCCTGTCCCGTGAGCCGGAACACCAGCACGACGAGGGCGATGTAGTGCAGCGTGTCGCCGAAGTTGGAGACGAGCTGCCCGAGCCAGAGCGGGAAGTAGGAACGGCTGCGGAGGACATCGCGATAGGCGCCGCCGACAAGGCCGAGCCGGCTGGCGAGTGCTCTCCCGGTGCCCGCTTCGCTCACAGAAACCGCTCACTCTTCCTGCGACATCAATCCACCCGAACAGGATCTCAATGGACATGTCCGGCTGATTTATAGATGCGTGGCACGACAGTGCCAGGTGAGTCTGTATGGTGTGCGGCGGCGAATGTTAGACGGCGGCCACTGGCCGCTGCTCCGCTCGCCACTCTGGCCAGCCGCCCTCGATACGGTAGGCGTCAAAGCCATGCCGCATAAGCAATGCAACCGCCTCGTCAGCGAACAAGCAGTAGGTGCCACGGCAATAGGTAACAATCGGCTGGTCACGCGACAGTTCCTCCAGCCGGTGCGGCAGCTCGTCAATGGGTATGGAGACCGCTCCCGGGAGGTGTCCGTCTGCATACTCGAGCGCTGGACGGACATCCAGCAGGAGCGCTTCCCCACGGGTGATCAGCTGCTCGACGGCATCACGAGCCAGGAGTGCGCCGTTGCTGCCTTCCACTGCGAACGCCCGGACGATGTGTCCGATATCGGCGAGTCGGGTCTCGGCGACGGAGCGCAGACCGAGCCAGAGGCGAAGCACGTCCTCGCTTGCCAACCGGTAGTGCACTCTGGTGCCAACGCGCTCGGTTTCTACCAGGCGAGCATGGCGCAACGTCTGCAGATGCTGGGAGACGTTAGCAATCGACATCTCGGTCTCGCT
>JBBRGK010000666.1:0-1809 GCA_038240805.1 Dehalococcoidia bacterium
CGGTCTCATCGTCTCCCCTCCCCGCGCCGGGGAGGGGCCGGGGGAGAGGTCCCGCGGCCCCCTCAGCTCCCCGCCTGTAGCGCGGCAATCGCCTGATAGAGCACGGCGTTGAACTGGGCGTTCGGATCCTCGTTGTCCGCCGCCGTCACCGGTACGTCGGGCTTCAGCCCGGTCCCCTCAATAGAGCTATGCGACGGCGTGAACCAGCGCCCAACCGTGATCGAGATGCCGCCTGGGTCGCTCTTGAGCGGCACAAAAATATTCTCCGTGCCCTTGCCGAAGCTCGACTCCCCGAAGATCCTCGCATGACGGTCATCGCGCAATGCCCCGGCGAGAATCTCTGAGGCGCTGGCGCTATTGTGGTTCACCAGCACCACCAGCGGGATCTGTGGCGCGATGGCGTTGTTGGTGGGCCGGATTGTGTGCTCAGTTCCATCCTTGCCCTGCACGATCAGAACCGGATCGTGGCCAACAAAATCGCCGGCCACGTTCACCACCGCGTCGACAACGCCGCCGGGGTCGTTGCGAAGATCAACGATCAAGCCTTTGTAGTTCTTCCCCTGGATGCTTGTCAGATATTTCTGCAATTCAGCCGGCGTGCGCTGGGTGAACTGATCGATCTTGACGTAGCCAACGTCGGTGACCGGCTTGCCGTCGGCATCATGCAGGTCCACCGTGTGCACACTGTCCAGATTGATCGTGTCCCGCTGGATCGTGAATTCCTCCTGCTGCCCGCCGGCATGCTTGATACCGATCTTGACCTTGCTCCCGCGCGCGCCGCGGATCTTCTGCACAGTCTGTAACTCGTTCCAACCCTTCGCCGGCGACCCGTCGACGGAGAGCAGTACGTCGTCCGGCTTGATCCCCGCCTTCTCAGCGGGAGTATTCGGCAGAGGCGTCAGCATGAGTTGCCCGTTCTTCTGCTGGACGGTGGCGCCGATGCCGCTAAAGGAGCCTGTCACGTCGTCGCGCTCGCTGAGAAACGATGCCTGGCTCAGATAGCCCATGTGCGCGTCGCCGACAGCCTTGATCATGCCGTCGATGGCGCCCTGCCGGAGCGTGTCCCCGTTAAGCGTGCTTGAGTCGATGTAGCTCTTCTTGATGTCGCTGTAGATCTCGTTCAGCACCGAGAAATCCGGTGCTCCGGCGGCGCGCTCGCCGGCTGATGAGCCAGACGAGGCGGCAGCGCTGCCCTCCGTGGCCATGCGCACCCCATAGCCAAAGCCGAAGCACAGAGCCACGATCGCCAGGACCAGAAGCCCTCCGATAGTCCACTTCGCCACTGCCTCCAACGAGGGAGGTCTCGGCCTGGCGGCCCGCGGCCCAGCCGCGGCTGCCAGGCCAACAGGCTGAGATTCGTTCTCGGCCGCTGCTGCCGGCGGTCCGTCCTGCTGCATTGTCATCCTCTGCTCCCGGGTCCCTATGCGATGCCCCGGCGTCCGCTTCCCCGTGGCGCCAGGCGGATCGCGTACACATCGAATCGAGTCTAGCATCTACGAACAAAGGGCTCTCCCTTGCCGGGAGAGCCCTACGAGACAGCACGACGGCAGAGTGTGCCGCCGTTCAGCCATCAGACGTAAAAATCGCGTAACCGCTTACTACGTGAAGGATGGCGAAGCTTTCGAAGCGCCTTGGCCTCGATCTGGCGGACGCGCTCGCGCGTCACACCAAACTCGCGACCAACCTCCTCGAGCGTTCGGCTGCGGCCGTCTTCCAGACCGAAGCGCAGTACGAGCAGATTGCGCTCACGCTCGCTCAGCGTGTCCAGCGCCTGCCGGATGTGCTCATGCAGAAGTCGCTGCATGGCCG
>JBBRGK010000667.1:0-1808 GCA_038240805.1 Dehalococcoidia bacterium
TGACCGGCGGTGCGCGGGATGTCCCGGCTCGCCAGCAGACCTTGCATAACACAATTGGCTGGAGCTATGCGCTGCTGGAGTCCACCGATCAACGACTCTTTCGGCGGCTCGGTGTGTTCGCCGGCGGTTGGACATTGGAGCTGGCTGAAGCCGTCTGCAACGCCGATGGCGACCTCCACCCTGACGTGCTGGATGGGATCAGTTCGCTCCTGGAGAAGAGCCTCCTGCGCGAGAGCGATAGCACTGCCAGTGAGCCGCGCTACCGGATGCTGGAGACGATCCGTGAGTTTGCGCTTGGAGAGCTTGAAGCTAGCGGAGAGGCGGACGCACTTCGACGCCAATTAGCGATGCAGGTGCTGCAGCTCACCCGGCAGTGTGCGGTAGCAGGCAACTGGCCACGCCTTGATGCCGAGCTGGACAATGTGCGCGCTGTGCTGGGCTGGTGCGTAGACCAGGCCGAATTGGGGCTCGGCGTGCGTCTATGGTGGGCGTGGCAGTGGTACCTGTACTACCGCGGGGGCGGCAGAGACGACGACGTGTGGCGCCAGCGCTTGCTGGCCATGCCGGCAGCAGCGCAACCGACCATCTCGCGGGCGCGGCTGCTCGCACACCAGGCTACAGACGAGCTCCTCTCCTACCCGGAACAGAGCGATCGAGAAGCCGAGCTCGAGGAAGCGATTGGCCTCAGCAGAGAGCTC
Organism: Dehalococcoidia bacterium; assembly: GCA_038240805.1. Classification (GTDB taxonomy): domain Bacteria; phylum Chloroflexota; class Dehalococcoidia; order CAUJGQ01; family CAUJGQ01; genus JBBRGK01. The sequence continues at coordinate 699 of JBBRGK010000667.1, forward strand.
GGTGATACGGCCTGCCTCGCGCAAGCGCTTTGGCAGCTGGTCGTGCTTCGCTTTAGCCAGGGACGACACGACACCCTGGCGCGCCTCGCTGAAGAAGCCGTTGCACTCTTTCTGGCTGCCGGGGCTGTTCAATTGGCCGTTAGCGCGCGTGGATATCTTATTTCCCTCGCATTGGCTCAGGCGGATCTTGCCGCCGCCGAGACGCTGGTCAAAGCCAACCGCGCCCTCGCGGGCACGGCGCCGGGGACGGCAATCGCCCTGACGCATGAGGCGGAGCTTGCGGAGGCCCGAGGCGATGATCAGCAGGCGCGCCTGCATTGGGAGAAATTCGACCGGAGGGAAGTCGCCGAAGTGGGTGAGAGGAGCCCGACCCGAACGATGGGCCTCGCCTTCCTTGCTCGGGTCGCCCTGCGCCAGGGGGACACGGAGGCAGCTGTGGCACGCTGCGCCGAGAGCCTCGCGATCCAGCATGCCGCCGGCCCGATGCGCCATCTTCCGCACGCCCTCACCGTGCTTGCCCAGGCGGCTGAGCGCAAGGGCCTGCTTACCGATAGCACTCGCCTGCTGGCCGCTGTCGACGCCCAGCAACGCGCGTTCGCTACAGATGTGCGCGGCTTGCACGAGGAGCAGCAGAGCGCCGTGAAGCGGCTGCGCGCCACGCTCGATGCGACTCTCGATGCGGCGGTGTTCGCGGCGGCCTGGGCGGAAGGTGCGGCGCTCTCGACTGAAGCCGCCATCGAACTCGGGCTTGCGGTCGTAGCAAAGCTTCAGCAGGAGCTTGCCGGTGCAGCAGCGGACCAGCCAGGCTGACACACAACAGTCGTTGACATGTGTTGCATTGCGCCGGTATGATCAGTTTCAGTTCGCAAGGACTCTGTCACGAAGAAATGGCTGTGACGGAGAGCAGTAGGGACGCAACGCACCTTCAGTGAGCCGGGGACAGTGGAAGCCTGGCAGGCAGCGGCGCCCGAACTCACTCCTGAGCCCTCCGGTTGATCGCCGAAAGGCAGCAGACCGAAGCGCCTGGCGCACGTTACCGCGCCGCCGAGTGCCTCGCCGTTTGGCGGTGGGGAACAAGGGTGGCACCGCGGGTATATCCCGTCCCTTATG
>JBBRGK010000668.1:0-1797 GCA_038240805.1 Dehalococcoidia bacterium
GACCCTACCGACGACACCGAGGATATGAGCCGGCCGCTGGCGAAGATCGCGCGCCCGCTCTGCCGAGGTGACGATGATGCAGGTCGCGTTATCCGTCTCGACGCAGCAGTCGAGCAGGTGCAGCGGCTTGGTTATCCAGCGCGAGTTGAGCACATCCTCGATCTCCACGCGCTGCTTATAGAACGCTTTCGGGTTGTTGCTGGCGTGCCTGCTGCCGGCGACCTTCACCGCAGCAAGCTGCTCGCTGGTCGTGCCGTACTCCTGCATATGGCGCATGAAGGTGAAGGCGAAGTTCTGGCCTGCGCTCATCCAGCCGTAGGGCATGCGCAGCAACTGGCTTTCGCGCGGTACAGATTGAGTCCGCGAGCCGGTGCCGCCAATGCGGACCTGGGTGTAGCCGTTCATCGAGCGCCAGATCGCCACGGTGTGGCACATGCCGCCTTCGATCACGCCACGAGCGATCCCGATCAACGCCTCGGTGCTGGAGCCGCCGCCCGAACAGTCCATATAGAAGTTTGGCCGGATTCCCAGATCATTTGCCACAGCGGGAGATGTGGTCGAGTCGTTGCCGTGGTAGCTCAGCAGGCCATCGATGCCATCGCTGTCCAGACCGGCGTCGGCCATCGCGTTGCGCACCGCCGTCACGGCCATCTGCCGTGTGGTCATACCAGAGTTGCGGCTGTATGGCGTCTCGCCCACTCCCACTATGCAGTAGCGGTCCCGCATATCGCTCATCGTACTCACCTCCGCAGCACGCGTACGGTACCGCCGATTGGCTCGACGGACAAGCCTGCTTCATCGTTACGCACGGTCACGCACGGGGACGCACGGTGACGCACAACAGTCGTAGCCACGCAGCCGCTCTAGCACCACAGCGTCCGGCTTTCCTATACTGGGAAGTGCGCGGACGAACCGCCGATGCCGCGCGCTCGCGGAGCGAGGTCAACACCCCGGCCTCCAGAGCAAGGTTTCATGCCGCCAGAACTTCCGTCAGACGACTCGATCGCGCCGCTGCCCGATGATCGCCCGCAGCGCCGTCGCGAATGGTCGGGGGCGTTGCGCAGCGTTGCGCTCCCGTTGGTCGCTGTTACGCTGATCGTAGGTGCGGTTTGGTACCTGCAGTCCGGGCACGGATCGTCGTCGAGCACGGCGGCCGGTCTCGGCGTTGTGGCGCTGGACGCATCGAAGAACCACACAGGCAAACCTCCTTCGCCGGAGAAGGGGCGCGCGGCTCCAGACTTCCGGCTACAAACGCTTGATGGCCGCACCGTGCGCCTGAGCGACTTGCAGGGAAAGCTGGTCCTGGTCAACTTCTGGGCGACATGGTGCCTGCCCTGCCGGCAGGAGATTCCCGAGATCGTCAAAGAGTACGCGGCAAGCAAAGGCAAGCCGTTCGAGGTCGTCGCAGTAGACGAGCAAGAGGATCCGGACACAGTTCGCAAGTGGGTGGACGCGTTCGGGATGCAGTTCCCCGTCGCGCTCGATGCTTCCGGCCAGGTGGGCCAGACGTTTCGCGCCGGCAGCCAGTTCCCGACCAGCCTCTGGATCGATAAGAACGGGATCGTCATCGACATCAAGTACGGCCCCATGAGCCAGGAGTTCCTGGACCAGAAGCTCGCCGGCCTGCAATAGCAGCCAGCACGTCAGGGTCCGCAAACAGGGTGTTCAGGGGAGGCGCGGTGGCGCGGGTCGCGACAACATCATCAGGGGCGAAAAGCAGGGCGAGAAGCTGGCAGGGGTTCGACCCTTTCCGCACGGTCTTCGGGCTGCTCACTTCGGTACGCTTCGCGCTGCTGC
>JBBRGK010000669.1:0-1794 GCA_038240805.1 Dehalococcoidia bacterium
ACAGGAAGGCGGGGCCTGCGCGGTTGCGCTCCGCTCGGCGCAGATGCACTTTGCCGCTGGCCTGGGAAAGGGCCTCCGTACCGACCGCGCCAGCGCCGCGGAGGCAGTAGCCGCGAGCTTTCACGGTCTCACAACGCAGCGGTATCGCTACCGCACCGCGTTTCTGTTCACCGATGCCCTCGCCGGTTATGCCGACGACCTGGTCGAGCGGCTCACGCTCCTAACTGCGGGGACGTACCAGTTTGCCGGTGGTGGCGCCGGTGACGACGGACGGTTTGAAACCACCCATGTCTTCTTTGGCACCGAGGCGGTGGCTGACGCGGTGGTGAGCCTGGAGATCCTCTCCGACAAGCCGATCGGGATTGGCGTCAGCCATGGCTGGCAACCGGCCAGCCCGCCTATGCGCGTGACGGAGGCGAGCGGCATGTGCGTGAGTAGTCTCAACGCGATCTCAACGGTCGAGGTCTTCGAAGAACACGCCGAGAGCACCAACCAGACATTTGATGTGGCTGAACCGTTGCCCTTCTTTCTTCACAATGTGCTCGGCATTGCGACCGCGCAGGGCTACCAGCTTCGGGTACCGCTTGCGGCGCAGCCCGACGGGTCTGTCATGTGTGCGGCAGATATCCCTGCCGCTGCGACGGTCCAGGTCATGTGCACGACGAACGACTCCGCCGCCGAGGCTGCTATGCGGGCCACCCATGCCGCTCTGGCACAGCTTGGATCCGTTGAGCCGAAGGTCGCGCTTTTCTTCGACTGCGTAGCGACCCGGCTGCGCCTCGGCACAGCGTTTCAGGGCGAGCTTGCCCGTGTGGGTGAGACGCTCGGGCCGGTGCTCTTTGCCGGCTGTAATACCTACGGCCAGATCGCCCGCTCAGAGGGGCAGTTTAGCGGCTTCCACAACTGCACCGCGGTCGTCTGCGTCATCCCGGATTAGGGCCGGACCAGGGCCGGACCAGGGCCGAACCAGGACGGTAACGCGGTGACGCTATCGCGCGACTCGACGCTCGCATTGGTGGCCAGGCTGGCCGAACCCCGGCAGCGGCGGGCGGCGGCCGAGCGACTGGCACAGCACTTCGGCGCCGATGATCTGGCGATATTCATCCCCGACCCGGAGACCAGCATACTGCTGCCGGCACCGGGCTTTCTGCAGACCCTGCCGCGGGGGCGCGAATGGCGCGCCTTTCTGGCGCTCTGTATCACAGCGGGCGAGCAGACTGCCACGCTTCCTTTCCCTACCGCGACAACGCTGCGGCCGGTCTGCGGCATTTCGGAAGGGGGTTCGGTGCTGGCACTCATCGGCGGCCAGCTTCATCAGCCGGAGCGTCCGGAACCAGACCCCGAGTTGGCGACGGTGCGGCGCCTGCTGCCCCTGCTCACGGCGGCGTTTCGGGGTGAGCAGCAGGCTGCCCTGGCGCAGGCACAGACGGAGGAGGCACAGGCAGCAAGTGCGAACGCGCAGGCCCTTGCTGCTGCCCTTGATCTCGCCCGGCGTGAGCTGCAGGAAGCGCTCGGCCAGGCAGCCGGCGCTCTCCGGGTGCGCGACGAGTTCCTGGGCAACATCTCACACGATCTTCGTACTCCCCTGACGATCATCCTGGGCCAGAGCCAGCTCGTGCTGCGCCGTGCAAGCCGTGGGCCGAGCATGGACAGCATCCTCGTCACGACTGCACTGGAGCATGTCCAGGGGGCGGCGACGCAGATGGCCGGGATGATTGACGAATTACTCGACCTCACGCGGCTGGAAAGTGGCCGGCCCCCGGAACTGAACCTGACTTCGGGCGATGCTGTGGC
>JBBRGK010000670.1:0-1783 GCA_038240805.1 Dehalococcoidia bacterium
TGCGCTGGAAGCAGTTCGAGCCGGTCTGTCAGCGCATGCCGACGCTTGATACTAATGTCATCATTCGCCACCTAACCGCAGACAATCCCGACCACTCCGTACGAGCCCATCGGCTCTTTCAAGAGTTGGCTGTGGGCACCAACTCGGTCACCCTTCGCGAGGCGGTGCTCCTTGAATGCGTCCAGGTTCTTTCTTCCAAGAACCTCTACAACCTTCCAAGACAGCAAATCTGCGACGATCTCGCTGAACTCATCCAAATGCCGGGAATACAGCTGAACGCTGTACCATTATATCTCCGAGCACTGGCACTCTACGGTCTTCACCCTGCCCTCTCATTCCTCGACTCGCTCCTGGCGGCGGCGGCTGAACGCGACGACGGGGTAGTGATGAGCTTTGATCGGGGTTTCGACCGCATCGCGTCTATCGCGCGGGTGGAGCCATAGAACTTCACCGCCGACTCGTGGCCGCGGGATGACGGTCGATCGGGAGTTGCTGATACCGATCAGGGTTGTAGAAGCGGGGCCTTGTGTCGAGTTTCTTGAGCTTCTTTTCGACGACGGCTGACAGCGTCTGCAGCACATGCGCCGGGAAATGCGTATCCCCACAGGTACCGCACCGATAGGCAGGAACCGGCCCGAAGGCGAACCGGTGATAGCCAAGCTCCTACTCGATCGGCAACTCTTCCAGATGCAACAACGTTTGATCGCGCCAGCACGGGATGGTGGGTTGGTACTCCGAGCCATCGCGGCGGAGTTCCTCGAATAACTGCTCACTATCGAGAACGATGACCTTGTGCGGGGTTACCTGACCCCGGCCCCCTGGCAAGTCGACCATCACGGCCTCCCCGCAGTAGATTTGGTGTTCATACCCGGCCCGACGTTTGCCCATTGCGAATCGGGCCAGGCAAAGCCAGCATCGCCATCGAAGCACCGGCGCCAAATGCTACGCCTCCTTCGCGCGCTCAACGCCGCTGGTGCTGCAGGCGCTCTAAAATCCACATCCGCGCCAGTGTTGTGGGACCGATGCCCTTGTGCTGTGCCTCGCGGCGCAGTTCGGCAAGCGTCTCAGGGTCAAGCCGGATGTTGATGCCGGCGGAGAGGTGTTTAGCAAAGCGAGCGCGAACGGTGCAGATCGGGCTGCTCGAACGGCCTGGGCAGGTAGCCCTGAGCGTCTACTTGCCGCCTGTTGCGGTTGAATCAAGGCGGTAGATCGCGCCGATCGGGGTGGCTCCCTCGTTTGTGCCGATGCTGAAAGCGTCGCTGTAGAGCCCATCCGGTCCCCAGCGCAGCATGCCGGGGTACATCAGCGGCGCTGCCACCTGCTGCGGCGCGCCGCCCGCCACAAGCTTCATGACCCGGCCCGGCGGCACCACGTACGGAGCCTTGCCGAGAGCGGTGGCGAACTCCGCGACGTAGAACGTGCCGTCAGGGCCGATGGCGAGGCCGGTGCCCAGGCTGAGGCCCGTTCCGACCTCAGTCACCGTGCCGCTGGCGCCGATCTTGAACACTTTTGCCGCGCCGGGCGGATAGGGCGGAATCGTCATGATCGTCACGTAGACATTGCCGTCGGCGCCGGCGGCGATGCCGGTCGTGATTGGATGGCCAACCGACATATCGGCAAGGCGCCGCACACGCTTGTTCTGGGTCGCCGCCGGATCGACCTCGAAGATCACGCAGGCGTTGCCATCGGAGATGTAGAGCTTGCCGTTCATCGCGACCATGTCATACGGGTTGCTGAAGTTGTAATCGGGCGGGATGTATTTCGGCGGATTCGCTTTCTGAAA
>JBBRGK010000671.1:0-1782 GCA_038240805.1 Dehalococcoidia bacterium
GTACCTGCACGTCAGCGACGGCCTGCGGCTCGAAGCATCGATTCAGCAGGTGCTGCGTGAGACCGATGACGCAACAGAAGGTCCGCGCGCTTTTGCCGCAAAGCGCACAGCGAACTGGACCGGCCGCTGATCCGGATCGACCTGCACGTGCACACCACGGCAGGCTCGGCCGACTCCTCGATCAAGGCATCTGCGCTTGCGGCCGGGGCGGCACGGGCCGGAATCGACGCCATTGCCGTAACCGAGCATTTCCGCGCCTGGGAGGCGTTTGAAGCGGAGCAGCTGAGCGCCGAGACGGGGCTGACGCTGCTGCGCGGAATCGAGTGGAACACCGACCGGGGCCATGTCCTCGTCTTCGGCCTTGAACGCTACGACACGAGCATCCGTACCGCAGAGCAGTTGCGGCAGCACGTGCTCGCCGCCGGCGGCTTCATGGTGCTGGCGCACGCGTTCCGGCACTTCTTCGACCCGTTGCCGGCTCGCCGCTGGCTGGTTGGTGACGGCCCCGCGACGATGCCTGCCGAGCAGTGCGCCGCGCTGCCGATCTTTTCACTGGTGGACGAGATCGAGGTGCAGAACGGCAACTGCACGCCGCGCGAGAACGCCTTTGCAGCCGAGGTCGCGGCGTTGCGCGGCCTGCGCGGCACCGGCGGCAGCGACGCGCATTACCTCGATGACGTAGGACGCTGCCACACGGTGTTCGAACGCGAGCCGCGGGACGTAGCGACGTTGATCGATGAACTGCGAGCGGGGCGGTTTGCGCCTTTCCCGGCAGAACGCTGCACTCCGGCGGCGGACTCTGGCGAGAAGCACAGGTGAGATGCCCGGCTCCGCAGCTTTAGCTGGCGACCGTAGCCGTGCGAATAGACCGCTCTACTACTTTTGGGCGAGGCGGGCTAGTTCGGACGCGCTAGGATCGGACCCGTATACTGCTCAGGGTGAGTGGACGGTACGCCTGAAAGCGCAAATGCTGAAGGTGAAGGCGGCGGTATGCGTAAGATTCAGTGCTTATACATACTACGGCATAAAAGTGTAATCCGGTTCCCGTTAACCTTCTCCCGACGGGTTCCGTTTAACTATTCAGAGGCAACCGCGGAAGCGACCAATCGCCCGCGGACAACACAGGAGGAATCCATGCACCACAGGACTAAGTTGACAGCCACCGTGGCGGTCGGCGCGCTAGCAGGCATTGCGCTGCTAATCGGCGCCTCATTCGGCGAGACGCACCCGGCAATCGTCAGTGCCCAGGCCGGCACCGCGACAGCATCGCCGAGCCCTTCGCCAAGTCCTTCCCCAAGCCCTTCGCCAAGCCCTTCGCCGACGCCGAGTCCGACGCCGACGCCATTCTCCGTATCCGCATCAGTAACGCCGACGGCGGGGCAGACGGACACGACCTTCACGTTCTTCGCTTCCACGCCAACCGGCCTTGAAACGGTCGCCGTCGGCTTCATCTGGAACTTCGGAGACGGCATGAGCGGCTCCGGACAAACCGTGACGCACAAATACGCCGCGCCCGGCAACTACACCGCGACCGTTGTCGCTGCGGGTCCGGGCGGCGCGGGAAGTTCTGCCGTATCGGTCCAGGTGGTAGCGGCGCTGCCGGCCTCGATCAACGGTCCGGCGCAGGGCTCGCTCAACCAGCCGATCACATTCTCGGCCACAGGTACCAGCAACCTGCCCGCAGACACCACCTATTCATGGGAATTCGGTGATGGTGGCACAGGTAACGGCGCTTCGGTGACACACGTTTACACGACCACGGGCACCTTCACCGTCAAGCTG
>JBBRGK010000672.1:0-1767 GCA_038240805.1 Dehalococcoidia bacterium
TTTCCTGTGTCCGGGGTCCGGCCGCCCATCAGCCTTCGGCGCGACTATCTGGAAGTATGGCCGGCGGATACCGGTCAACTGCCAGCCGGCCGTTCGGCCACGAACCCGAGCTTCCGTACTCTGCCCGACGCGAGCCACTCGGCCCAGCGCTGGTGTTCGAGCAGCATTTTCCGCCAGCCAGATTCGCCGAGGGCGCCGGCCACCGTGTCCGCCTCCTGTTCGATCACGCCGGCAAATCCGGCGGCCACCTGCGCGTGCGCCTCAGTCAGGTCGATCAGCGAGCGAATCCGAAAACCGCTTTGCACCAGCAGTGGACGAAGCGACGCTTCGGGTAAAAGCTGCACCGTCTCCGATGCGGGCATGTGATGGCGCTCTTCCGCTGACAGTGGCTCGCCTGCTTCCACCGTGGCGATTAAGCAGCCAGCTGGGCGCAGGAGGCGAAAGATGTTCTGTACGAGACTGCGTTTGCGGCGGATCGCGAGAAACGTCTCGACCAACATCACCCCGTCGAAGGGTCCAGCAACTGAAGCGCACTCAGCGTCGCCCACGATGTACTCGGCCCGGACCCCCGGCATCGTTGCGACGCTCTGGCGTGCAAGCTGCACGGACGCAGGCGAGCGATCGACGCCCACCACCCGGCAGCCGGTTGAACGCGCCACGAGCAAGCCGACCGACCCCGCGCCGCAGCACAGGTCGAGCACCTCGCTCTCTGCCTCAAGCCCGGAGGACCCGAGCAGCGCGGTCACGTCGCTGACCGAGATAAAACTCTGCTGCCCGACGTATTCGCCAGGGCCAAAGGCCCGCGAGCCGAGCATCTGAAGAACCGCATGCAGCGCCGGCAGATTCTGCTCATCACTGCGGGCGTCGTGTTTTATTCTGGAAGCCAGAACAACATCCGACGACGACGCCGGCCTGCCATTGATAGTCGGAGAGGGCAATCCCGGCGGTCGCAGCGACGCCACCACGCGGCGCGGCAGATTTCGACCTGCATTGCCCGAGTTCGTCTTCACCCGGTCATCGTCGCCCATAGCGGACCTGCTGGATTGCCTGGAAGCCCGCCGGTCATCACGCGATGGCGGGCGCACAGCTGGTGCCGACTGATCCTTCGCTGGGATTCCGCATTGCGATCATACAGTTCGAGATGCTGCATTGATGCTCAATCAGATGAAGTTCATGCCGAGCGCGGCCGGCGCCCTGCAATGCCGTCAATCGGAGCGCTGCCTGTTGCGAGGCATCACTCCGGCGGGCACGATATCCTGAAAGCGCCGGCATCATCTGCACTGAGCGGGTGAACGGTATAGGACAGAGGAGGACGCCTTGCGTCGGATCAGCGAGCACGTATACGCCGAGATCTACTTCTGGGGCTGCAACCCTGGTTTTCTTAGCACCGAGGATGGTGTCCTTATGATCGACACGCCGCAGCAGCCGATCGACGCCGTGCGCTGGCACGAGCGGCTGCTTGAGCACGGCCCCATCCGCTACCTGGTCAACACAGAGCCGCACAGCGACCACATCTTCGGCAACGCCTACTTCCCCGGCGTCGAGGTCATCGGCCAGGTTGGGCTGCAAGACCGCTATGAGCAGGCGGTGCCTCAGATGATCTCCCCTGAACGGCTGGAGGCGCTCAAAACCAGCGACCCGGACAGCGTCTGGCTGCTGAACCATCCTGCGTATCCGCCTAACCCGCCCACCCGGACGTTCACCGACACACTAACGCTCCAAATGGGCCGTCAGACGATTCAGTGCCTGCACACTCCCGGCCACACC
>JBBRGK010000673.1:0-1754 GCA_038240805.1 Dehalococcoidia bacterium
AACCTGGTCGAGCGCAGCGCCACGATGGGCGAGTATCTGCTCTCGCGGCTGGAGGAGTTGCGTGAGCTGCCCTGCGTCGGGGATGTGCGCGGCCTCGGACTCATCGCTCGTGTTGAGCTGGTGGAGGATGTGCAGACAAAGCAGCCGTTCGCGCCGGGCAAAAAGGTCGGTGATCGGGTGATCAACGAGGCACGTCAGCGCGGTATGATCACACGCAACCGCGGCGACGTGCTCGCGCTGGCCCCGCCGCTTTGTATCACCGAGGACGAGGTCGACTTCGCGGTCACGACGCTGCGCGACGCCATCCGATCGGTGACTGCGACGGTCTAGCTTAGACGAAGGCTTGAACACCGCGCGAAGGCTTGCTCCGCAGTTTCGACCGGAGATGGGCGGCGTCTATGACAACTGCTGCAAGTGCGAGTGCGGGCGACACCGGTCGCCGTGCGCCGGTCTTCTTTGGCTGGTACGTGGTTGCGAGCGCGTTCCTGGTCATGTTCAGCGGGTTCGCGATCTACTACTCCTTCGGCGCCTTCATTGACCCGTTGCAGGCCGCTTTTCACACCAGCAAGACGGAGATCTCGGGGCTGTTTGCGCTCACGGGATTGACCTACTTCTCGCTCGGCGCCGTCACCGGCCCGATCAGCGACCGTATCGGGCCGCGCCGCGTCGTGCTGCTGGGGGCGCTGCTGATCGGCGGCGGACTGCTGCTGGTCAGTCGAGCGAATGCGATCTGGCAGCTCTACCTGGGCTACTGTGGCGGCGTCGGCCTGGGCCTGGCCTGTGTGTACGTTCCCTCGGTGAGTGCGGTACAGCAGTGGTTTACCCGGCGGCGGGGGTTTGCCACCGGCATCGCCGTCGCCGGGATCGGTGTCGGCTTCCTCGCCGGCCCGCCGCTTGCGGCAGCGCTGATCGGCTCCGCAGGCTGGCGGACGACCTTCGCTATCCTGGCCGCAGGAGCCGTCGTTCTGCTCTGTATCGCCGCGATCCGCATGGAGCGCTCACCTGCCGCGCGGGGACTTATGCCCGAAGGCGAAGTCATGCGCCAGGGAGCGACCGCCACTGGCCACGCTGCCTCGCTCGAACGCAGCTCCGTTTACAGGACGCGCCCCTTCTGGCTGCTCTATTTCTCCTGCATGCTGACAGCTCTTGGCCTGTTTGTGCCCTTTGCCCACCTGGGCTCATACGCTCAGGAGAACGGCATCTCCGCCACCGGCGCCGCCTGGATCCTCGGGCTAATCGGGCTCGGCAGCGCCTCGGGACGGCTGTTCGTGGGATCGGCGGCCGACCGGCTGGGCCGCCGCCAGTCGCTTGGCGCGGCGTATTTCGTGATGGGCGTAATGTTCGCCTGGTGGTTGGTCAGCCACTCCGCCTGGCAGCTGGCAATTTTTTCGGTCGTTTTCGGCGTCGCTTACGGTGGCTTTGTGGCCCTGATTCCGGCGCTTGCGGCGGACTATTTCGGCGCGGTCCGCGCCGGCGCGATCAACGGCAGTCTCTACACCAGCGCCGGCATTGGCAACTTCATCGGGCCGCTGCTCGCTGGCCGGATTTTTGACGCCACCGGCGCGTACACGATCGCCATCGGAGCAGGTATTGTGGTAAATATTCTCGCCGTGCTCTGCATCGTTGCACTCAGGGATCCAACGACCTCAATAGGATGACCCGAAGAATGCCATACACGCGGCCGCCCGTGCTCAAGCCAGGCGATACGATCGCCATCGTGGCGCCTTCGGGCGCAGTGGACCCGGACCGGCTCG
>JBBRGK010000674.1:0-1748 GCA_038240805.1 Dehalococcoidia bacterium
TTATGCGCTGGCCGCACGTGCGCGCCAGGCTGCAGCGCTACAGCGATTGGTGATACGACAGGCCTGACTGCAAATATGTGTTTGGCAAGTCGTGGCGAGGTCTGGTTCGACGGACACGCGAGGCCCTGGCGAGCCGCTGAGAACCCGATGGTGACCTCGGCTACCCTGGTTCACCAAAACAGAGGGTGAACCAGGATGATTTTGCGACGTGTCGACCAGTAGCCCTCCGGCGCCATGCGATAGGGCCGGGCGAGGTGGATGTGCCGGTAGGCCTGTAGGTAGCCGCCGACGAATTCGGGCACGACGGGCGGTCATTGGTCAGCGGCAGTGCCCGCCGGTGTCACCGATGGTTTGAGTCGGACCGCAACAGAAGGAGCTACACCGGTTGCGCTGGCTGCATCGCGTCCAGGTGACAGGTGTCATTTAGACCGAGTAGCGTTCCTTGCCCGTCTCGCAGGTCGAATAAGGTAATTGACGCATTTTCGATCAAAAAGGGCACCGGGCGAGAATATGGCTTCCGGAGTACCGCGAGGGTGAAGGCGGTGATCGGGCCGCCGTGGGTGACGACAACCACAGATGCGTCGTCCCGGCCAACCGCGAGCGACATGAACGCGGCGCTCACACGGTCGCTGAACCGCGATCGGCCTTCCTCGCCCGGATAGGCTGGAAACTCACCCGGTTCTGCCGGGAAGCGTGCCGCGGACTCGCGAAAGGTCATACCGTTACCTTCGCCGAAGTCGTATTCCATCGCTTGCGGTAAAGACTGGATCGCATGCCCCGTTAGCAGAGCGATCGCGCGTGCGGTTCGGTCGGCGCGCTCCAGCGGACTGGCAAACAGCTCGTCGAACACTGGCCCGGCAGCAAGCCGCTCAGCAAGCAACGCCGCCTGCCGTTCACCCCCTGGAGAGAGCGGGTGATCTGCGTGTCCCTGAATGATTCCGGCCGCGTTCCCCACTGACTCAGCATGACGGACGAGCAGCAATCTCAACTCGTCCGCTCCTCGCCCCGGCCGTCAATCGCCGCCTCCGGATCGGTCGAATGATTGGACGTTTGTTCCAGCAGTCTCAGAAACTCGTGCAGCATGCGGGCGGTAGCGCCCCAGATCCGGTGCTCGTGAAACATAAAGGCCGGCGAACGCGACACCCGTCCATCGACCTCTCGCTCCTCCAAGCGGAGGTTGGCCGGTTGGAGCAAATGCGCGATCGACGGTTCGATCACTTCGGCGACCTCGGCTAAGCTTGCTACATAGTCATACGGGACTTTCGACAAGACACCCACGAATGGCGTGACGACGAAATTTGAGATCGTCAACATCTCGTCAAGCCGGCCTATGATCTCGATGTCCTCTGGCCTGACGCCGACCTCTTCCCACGTCTCACGCAGCGCGGTCATCTCCAGGCTGGAATCGGCGGCGTGAACTGCCCCGCCGGGAAACGAAATCTGGCCCTTATGATGCTCGACGGTATGAGAACGTACTGTGAGCAACAGGCGATCCTCGCCGGCCAGGCGACTGAGCAATAGCAACACTGCTGCCGGCATCGTGTCGGGGCGGTGCAGCCTGTTCGGCTCGTACGTTAATAACCGTTCGCGGCTTCGATTGATGTAATCGATTGGCTGATGGTTGTCAGAGCCTGTGTGGCGTTCGCTCATGCCGCTACCGTGAGCCCCGCAGGCGTGGGTCCAGGTAGTCGCGCAGGGCATCGCCGAGGAAGTTGAACGAGAACACAACGAGGCTGATAGCCGCTCCG
>JBBRGK010000675.1:0-1739 GCA_038240805.1 Dehalococcoidia bacterium
GCATGGCCAGGGCGGGCGCCGGTCAGTCCAGGATCAGCAGCAGGTCGCCTTCAGACACGGTATCGCCCGCTGCCACTCGTACTTCGCGTATGATGCCCGCTTTGGGAGCCGCGACCGGAATCTCCATCTTCATGGATTCGATGATCAGCAAGTCGTCGTCGGCTTCTACATGTCCGCCGGCCTCGACCATAACCTCGATGATCTTGCCAACCATCGGCGCTTTTACTTCCACGCGGCTGCGACCTCCTCAGCTCGTGGAACGTTGCTGCATGGCGGCCAGAACGTTCCCCCGGCATCATGGAGGCGGCGCGGTTTCGCTGTCAACGGAATGACGCGGTGCGAACGGGCGACGCCTGCCGCTGTGCCGGCTCGTTGGTGGGATGGACGGCTTCGAAGATGTGAGTATCCGCGAGCACTAGGCGGCAGAGCGTGTCAGCGTTGCGATGCACTCCGTGTGAAAGGTCTGAGGAAACATGTCCAGCGGCTGCACTTCAAGCAGGTCGTAACCCCCATCTATGAGCCGGCGGAGATCCCGCGCGAGTGTGGCCGCATCGCACGACACATACACGATCCGTTCCGGTGCAGCCGCGATCATTGCATCGACTGCCGCTGGCTCGCAGCCCTGGCGCGAAGGATCCAGCAGAATTCTTGTTGGCCGCTCGGGAAGCGACGGCAACACCGCTTCGACTGCGCCCATGACGTAGCGAACGTTCTTTAGGCCAGCCAGGTTCAGGGCGGCATCTTCAGCCGCCTGCTGCGACACCTCGATCGCAACGACCTGCTGGCAGAAGGGAGCGAATTGGGCGCTGAAAAAGCCACCGCCGGCATAAAGGTCGGCTAATACATCGTGCGGACGGAGATGAAGCCGCTCACGCACCAGACGTACCATGTTCTCCGCTTGCGGCGTATTGACCTGGAAAAACGCGGACGGTGAGATATGAAACCGACGGCCCGCGACCGCCTCGGTCAGCGCCGGCTGTCCCGTCGGCAGATCAACATTTCGATCCGAAAGATCAGGCAACACCATCAGGTCGCCGGTATTGATGCCGGCACGAACGACTATCTGATGCAGTCCTTCGCCCTTTCCCTGCAACTTCGGAATCAGATCCCGGATTACCGGATCAAGGATGAAGCAGGTCTCGATCCGCAGGAGCCTGTTGCTGGCGCGCCGAATGAAGCCGATCTCTCCCCGACGATTGGTGCTGAACCTGGCCTGGTTGCGGTAAAACCATGGCGACGGCGATGGTATCGTAGGGGGAACAGCCACACCTGTGATGCGTCCGATCCGCTGGAGCGTCTCTACGACGATCTCTCGCTTGACCTTCAACTGCCGGTCGTACGGCAGATGCTGGTAATTGCATCCGCCGCAACTGCCGAAATAGGGACAGAGCGGTTGCACCCGATCGGGCGAGGGCGTAATCACCTCGACCACGTGCGCCATCAACTGGTCCTTTTGCACCCGATCGATCTCGGCGACGACCTCTTCGCCCGGTACGCCATAGGCGACGAACACGACCTGGCCGGCGTCTGTGTGAGCGATTGCCGGACCGCGGTTTGTGATAGCGCCAAGCGTAAGTCGAAGCTGGTCACCCGTGCGGAGGCGGACACGTTTCGCCGGGCCAGCCTGTTGAGCGTCTGTGTCTAAAGTCACGTGTTCAAGTCTAAGGAGCGCGGGCGCCATAGAACATACGTGACATGGCCCTTGACCCGTACGGGGTCGCGGCGGATCGTGGGAATGT
>JBBRGK010000676.1:0-1723 GCA_038240805.1 Dehalococcoidia bacterium
GACGCCGAGTACAAACGCTCAAGCGTCTCCGTGATTTGCGCGTGCAACGCCATACGCTCGCGTGCGAGAAATTGAGAGTAGATTGCCTGCCGGGTCAGCGCATGGCGGAAAGCGAATCGATCGGCCGATTCCTCGACGACGAGCTGAGCGGCCATCATCTCCTTTATCAGTCGTAACAGTACCTGTTCGTCCCACCCGGACAGCTCTTTCAAGAGGACAAAATCGAAGCGCTGGCCGGCAGCAGCAGCGAGGTCAAGGGTTCGCCGGGCGTCCTTGTCCAAACTTTCTGCACGGCGCAGCACGGCATCCTCGACAGTGCGCGGAACGCGCAACTGGCCGGTAGGCCGCTGCTCCCAACGCCCGCCGGCAAAGACGAGGTCGCCGCCTCCAAGCATCGACCGCAACGTCTCCTCGATGAAGAACGGGTTGCCTTCGGCAAGCTGATGCACGATATGCAAGAGATCCGCGTGCGTCGACCGATCGAGGCTCAAGATAGCCTGGAGCATTACATCGGTATCCCGGAGGGAAAGGGGCTCGAGCTGTACCTCTGCGGCGAGCCGCTGGCGGTCCAACTCTGTAATGAAGTGACGCAGCCCCGGATGGACTTCATCGCTTCGATAGGTGAGCAGGAGCAGGATGGGCTGCTCCCGGATCCGCCGTGCCAGATACTGGAGTAACTCCAGGCTGGTATCGTCACTCCAATGGAGATCTTCTAACACCACCAGCAAGGGCTGATCGACTGCGAGCCGGATGAGGAACTCGTAGAACGCGAGAAAAAGGCGGTGCTTCTCCTGCTCTGGCTCGACTGGTGGCGCCGAGCCGGCATCAGGCAGCCAGCGGATCAGTTCGGGAAGAAGCCTCATCATCTCCGGCGCACTCGGTGAAAGCGCGCTCAGGACGCCGGCTGATGGCTGCGATCTGAGAAGACCCCGCAGCAAATCTATCAGCGGCGCGTAGGGCAGCGAGCGGTCGGGTTCGAAGCAGTTCCCCTGCAACACGAGGCAGCCAGAATGCTCAGCAGAGACTCCTGTGTCCGCAACGAGCCGGGATTTACCAATCCCGGCTTCACCGGCAATCAGCACCGTCTGGCCCGCTCCGCCTCTGGCCTCCGTCAGCGAACGGGCGAGTAGTTGAAGCTGGGCGGTGCGCCCTACAATGACGGGACACACGACAGGCTTATAGGAACTGGTGTTCATGACGCATGGCCTCGTAGACGCCTTCCCCGCAGCAGCGGTCGGGATCATGACCACTTTAGCCGCAATTAGAAGCATCGGGACAGGGGCTCAACCAGTTCATCTTGCCGATTGGCCGTCTTGCTGATTGGCCCTCAAGCTGAAAGGAGATACTCGCCATGCTGGACATTGTGATTCGCGGCGGCCAGGTCGTCACACCGCATGGAGTGGGGCCGTGGGACGTGGCAGTCCAGGGGGAGCAGATCGTTGCCTTGGCGGCGCCCGGCACGCTCACGGAAGACGTTGGGCGAGTCATCGAGGCAGAGGGGAAGATCGTGGTTCCCGGTGGTATTGACCCGCATCTGCACTGTAAATGGATCCTGCCCAATCCCGGCGGCGAGCCGGGTTTCAGTGCCGGCCCCGAGGTCGTCAGCCGTGCCGCGCTCTTCGGCGGCACCACAACGATGATCGACTTCGCCGCCTGGAGCGCGGGCCAGACCTTGGAAGGCGCGATCGAAGCGCGCGATCAGGACTGGCACGGCCAGTGCCAC
>JBBRGK010000677.1:0-1720 GCA_038240805.1 Dehalococcoidia bacterium
GTGAAATCTTCCTGATCGCGATTCAGCGCGGCATCAAGAAAATCGTGGCCGAGATGACGATCGAGCAGAAGGCCGCGATCGCCGTGTTCCAGAAGCTCGGCTTCCGGGTCGAAGGTCTGCTTCGCAACCACGTCCGCGACCGCGATGGCGCATCTCACGACCTGGTGCTGATGGCACACGATACGCAGGAGTTTTACGACCAGATGCGCGCCTACGGCTTTGAGGAAGGTTTCCCCGACGGGGGTGAATAGTATCTGCTGTCGCGTTTGATCGAGTGAATTGACCGCGCGGAGGAGCCGGTGGAAATCCTGAGCGCGGAAGCGGCGGTTCGCCGGTTGCCGCCGCGTGGGCGGCTGCTGATCGCCCCTGGCTGCGGCATGCCCTTGAGCCTGTGTGATGCGCTCGGCAGCGAACGGGACGCGTTTGCTGACCTGGAGATCTACACGGGCCTGGTGTTAAAGCCGGTTGGTTTTCTGGACGCCGTGCCGCACCCGTTCCGCCTGGTGACCACACACGTCACCGCCGCAACCGAAGCGCTCGTCAAGGACTGCCGCGCGGACTATCTGCCGCTGCGCTACTCCCAGATGCCGCTTGCTTTCGCGCCGCACGGCATTCTGCCCGTGGACGCGGTGATGATCCAGGTGTCGCCGCCAGACTCCCACGGTTACTGCTCGCTCGGCGGCTCGGTCAGCGCCTGCCTCGACCTCGTGCCGCAAACAAAACTGGTCATCGCGGAAATTAACTCCCGCGCTCCGCGTACGCATGGCAACGCCGTCCACATTTCGCAGATCGATTTCGCCTGCGAGGTAGAGAGTCCGCTGGTTCCCAACGCTGCGCCCACGATCGGCGAAACCGAACGAGCCATCGCCCGACACGTGGCCGAACTTGTGCCGGACGGCGGCTGCTTCCAGATCGGCATCGGTTCGATTCCCGCCGCGATCCTCGAAGCCCTCGGCGGACACAGAGACCTGGGAATCCATTCCGGCCTGATTTGCGACGGGATGATTCCTCTGATCGAGAACGGCGCCGTGACGGGTGCGGCCAAGAACATCGACCGCTGGAAAGTCGTCGGCGGCGAAGCGATGGGCACCGAACTGCTGTACGACTACATTGACGATAATCCCGCTTTCAGCTTCGTCTCCTGTATGCACTCGCACGGCCTGGACACGGTTCGGCAGCTGGACAACTTCATCGCGATCAACTCCGCTATCGAAGTAGACCTCTTTGGGCAGGTGAACGCAGAATCGGTCGCCGGCCGGCAGATGAGCGGCATCGGCGGCCAGTTCGATTATGTCGAGGCGGCGATGTACTCCCGTGGCGGACGGTCGATCGTGGCGCTGCCATCGACGGCTGCACGCGGCACCGCATCCCGCATCGTCAGAGCGCTGGCCCCCGGCGCCCCGGTCACGACGCCACGCTTTTGCGTTGACTTCGTCGTGACCGAATACGGCATCGCCGACCTCCGTGGCAAGGGCATCCACGCACGTGCTACAGCGCTGGCCCGCATCGCTCACCCGCAGTTCCGCGAGGAACTCGAGCGCTGAGCCCGGTAACAGATGTCAGAGCACTGTCGCCAGCGCACTGAGCCGTGCTCCGGCCGCCTGCGAGAGCGGCGGGAAATGACTGAACGCGACCGTAGCGATTTCGAGCTCGGAGATGATGCGAATTGACCGCTGCGCTTCACCCATGTCATGCGTAAAGGCAGGCGCAGGGCCGCTCA
>JBBRGK010000678.1:0-1707 GCA_038240805.1 Dehalococcoidia bacterium
TCGCGCCGACGCTCGAACACCGGGTCACCGATGTGACTGGTATGGCAGCGAAGACAGCCTTTGCTGGCTGGTTCCACCGCTGGCCCGACTACCCCGTCCTGCTCGAAAACAGCCTCAGACCTGTCGAGCAGCCACAGTAACGGTTACTGCTGAGCGCCACGGCCGTGCTATAACCCGGTAGTGAGCCTGCGCCCCAAAAAAGAACCGTGGCAAGGAGGTGGACCAGATAACGGTGCAGATTACGCGCCAGGGCATCACCAGTTCGCTCCCTGCTGCAGAGTTGAACCAGCAAAGGCAGCGGTTCGCGGCCCAGCATTGCCTGCTGCTGCCGGGCATTCTCGAACCGTACCTGTTCAACACCGTCCGCACCCACCTGGCCTCAGCCATCTTCGCCGAGCGCGTGCATGAAGGCATCGGCAGTGAGCTTTCCGCCGGACCGGGTCCGGCACCAACCATACTCGAGTTCCTCTTCAACCAGCCGTCGGTACTGCGCTTCGTCGAAGCCGTCTGCGATCAACCGGCAATCGGCTGCTTCGCCGGCCGCGTCTACCGCATGGTGCCGGCAACCGGGCAGAACTTCTCCTGGCATGATGACTTCGACGAGCTGCCGGAGCGCCTGCCCGACCTGGAGACGGACCCGGAGCCGCGCGGCCGGCTGATCGCTCTGAGCCTTAACCTGAGTGAGCAGCCATATTGCGGCGGGCTCTTACAGATCCGGGAGCGGAGCTCCGGGAAAATCGTGCATGAAGTGCAAAACACCGGCCTCGGCGATGCGCTGCTCTTCCGCCTCGCACCGACGCTC
Organism: Dehalococcoidia bacterium; assembly: GCA_038240805.1. GTDB lineage: Bacteria > Chloroflexota > Dehalococcoidia > CAUJGQ01 > CAUJGQ01 > JBBRGK01. The sequence continues at coordinate 803 of JBBRGK010000678.1, forward strand.
GAACACCGGGTCACTGACGTGACTGGTACGGCAGCGAAGACAGCCCTTGCCGGCTGGTTCCATCGCTGGCCTGACTACCCGGCCCTGCTCGCACATGGCCTCGGCTATGCCGAGCCGCTGGCATAGAGATGCGCCGGGATCACCGGAGGAGATCTGCCACCGAGTCGAGGCCGGCAGGCGACAGTTCATACGAAAGCCATCGCACGGGTACCGATAACGCCACTCGGGTCAACACGCTCATGTCGGAAGCAAGGGCCGCGGTTTCCGCCGCATGAACCCAGAATGAGTTTGCGATCAGCTTGAGCAGGGCGCGACGCGGGCTGAGCCGCGGACGACGGCCATGTACTGGCCCCGAGCCGATGTTGGCGCGATGGGGTTGAAGCAGGTAGAGGCGGTCGAGGCGCTCGGTGCCCGTGAAGGTCAGGGCCGGGCCTGGGACCCAAATCGCCTTCCCGGGGCCGCGCACGCGCATCCGAAAGCCCGGTTCCGGATCGATCATGGCTGCGGTCGCTGGCTGGAGCCGCAGCTCAGGCAGACCAGGCCCTGCCATGGCGCTGCCTTCGATGCCGATGCGAATCGGAAGCACATCGTCGGTGACCAGGGGGAAGCCCCGTGCGACGAGTCCAGCTGTAACGGTTGACTTACCGCTGCCGCTCTCCCCGAGAAAGGCGACGATGCCGGCGCTGGTCCGCACCGCACCGGCGTGCAGACATGGCGTCCCATGCAGATGCATCAGACGCGGCAGGACACCCCGGCCGAGCGCGAAGCGCACGTCGTCCGGTTCGGCCCCGGCCACGGGAAAGACGCGAACAGCGGTGGTGTCGCGGCTCAGCAGAAAGCCGGCGATGCCGGGGAAGAAGTAGGCGAGATTGCTGCCGAGTCTCCCGAACGCGGGGACGCTGCCC
>JBBRGK010000679.1:0-1705 GCA_038240805.1 Dehalococcoidia bacterium
GACCGGCCTCGGCGGCGAGGCGATCGACGAGACCGCTGAGCCAATCAGCGAGGGTGCCGAATTCGGGTGAGGCGTAGGCTTCGATCCATTCGCCGTAGAGGTCGTGCGGCGGCCGGGGCGCCGTGAGGGCGAGCGACTGGCCGATCTGCGCGTAGCTCCACTGGCAGGGCAGCAGCGCCGCAGCAAGCTCGCCCAGGGTTCCGCTCTGGGCGGCATGCAGCAGGTGGCGGGTGTAGGCGTGCGTCGCTGGCGCGGTCTGCGCCGACTCCAACTCTGCGGTCGTGATCCCGAACCGGGCAGCGTAGGCCCTGTGCAGCCCCATCTCCGTGTGCAGCGTGTCGTGTAGCAGGCCGGCAAAGCGGGCCATCGTCTCGATGTCGGGCGATTTCGCCGCTCCGAGCGCCAGCACCCGGCAGAACTCGATCAGAAAAAGATAGTCCTGCACCATGTAGAAACGAAAGCTCTCGACCGGCAACGTGCCGTCGCCCAGACCAGTGACGAACGGGTGTGCGTGAACCCGGCGCCAGATCTCGGCCGTCTGGTCAAGCAGCCGCTCCGTGAAACGATTGCCCTCTAATTCCTCGCCGTCCATCTCACTCCTGAGTCCTGCTCACAGACGCATGCGCACGATACGCCGCGCCGGCTAACCTTATCGATCGTAGCGGGCACCCACGGATCGCCCTCTCCACTGGCGGCATTCTGGAGTAGTACACCGCGTACACGCGCCCCGCTTCAGCCTCACTGCCGGATGGTACACTGGCGCAGCCGGCGCGCGGCACGAGACGGCAGAGGCCAGTGGGTATGACCGGTGCAGCGCACCGGCGCGGTCGACCAGCGGATGAGCGACAAGAGCAGAAATGATGACGGCTGAACCGGCAACCGACGCTCAGGCTGGCATGCACTCCGGCGACCCTGCCGCCGGCATCGAGAGCCTCGTCGAGCTCATGTACGAGGCCGGTTGGACGGACGGGCTGCCGGTGGTGCCGCCGCTGCGTTCGCTGGTCGAACGGTTCGTTGCGGCAAGCGGGCGTGATGCCGAGGACCTGGTCGCCGTGCTGCCGCCGCTGGGCGGACGGGCCACGGTCGAACGGCTGGCCGCAAACGCGGTGATGGCAGGCTGCAAACCGGAGTACATGCCCGCCATTCTCGCCACGATCGAGCTGATGCTGGACGATCGTTTCAACCTGCGCGGGATGCAGTGCAGTACCCACCTCAGCACGCCGCTGCTGATTTTCCACGGTCCGATCCGCAAGGAACTGGATATCAACTGCGGCGCCAACGTCTTCGGACAGGGATGGCGTGCCAACGCGACGATCGGCCGTGCGGTAAAGCTGGCGCTGGTCAACATTGGCGGCGCCGTGCCGGGCGAGGCGGACAAGTCCACCTTCGGCCACCCCGGCAAGTACACCTACTGCATCGGTGAGAACGAAGAAGAGAGCCCCTGGGAACCGTTTCACGTCGAGCGCGGCTTCCGTGCCGAACAGTCCGCTGTCACCGTCTATGGCGCCGAGGCGCCGCATAACATTAATAACCAGACGGCGGACAACCCCTACGATCTGCTGCGCACGATCGCCTCGATGATGGCCAATCTCGGCTCGAACCATCCCTACCTGATGAGCGAAAGCATGGTCGTGCTCTCGCCCGAGCACGCACGCGTCTGCGCCGAGGCAGGCTGGCGGCGCGCGGAGGTGCGGCAGTTCCTGTT
>JBBRGK010000680.1:0-1700 GCA_038240805.1 Dehalococcoidia bacterium
CGACGCCAGACCGCAGGCGGATTTCCTCGGCCAGCGCATCCAGCCGATCGCCACGGCGGGCGGTCAGCGCCAGGTCGTAGCCGTGGCTGGCGTAGATGCGGGCGAAGGCCGCGCCGATGCCGGCCGAGGCGCCGGTGACCAGGGCGCCCGGCCGCGCCTCTTTAGAGGCGCTCATCGGACTGCCTCGCCTATGCCTTCAGCAGTCCGGTTGGCGGCCAAGACGCCGGTGATGAGCGCGTCGGGACGAACGGAAGTAAGCGTGCTCAGGAGACACGCTCCCACGGGGAGGGGAGGCAGCATGGCGCGAAGAGCAGGTTCAAGCCGCCGGCGGCGCGGCGTGCGTACGCTGTGCCTATTGCGGACCGCTACGCCGGCGCTGAGCCTCGGCGCGAGACGGCAAACAGGGGAGCTCATGAGCCGCTTTCGGCTTCCACTTCGACGATCATCTCGATCTCGACGGGGATGCCGCCCGGCAGCGAGCCCATGCCGACGGCCGAGCGAGCGTGGCGACCCTTGTCGCCGAAGATATCGACCAGCAGGTCGGAACAGCCATTGATGACCTTGGGCTGGTCGGCAAACTCCGGCTCGCCGTTGACCATGCCCAGCACCTTGACGATGCGCCGCACCTTGGACAGCTCGCCGATCTCGACCTTGAGCGAGGCGAGCATGTTCAGCGCGGCGGACTGCGCGGCGAGATAGCCTTCCTCGATTGAGACGTTGCGGCCAAGCTTGCCGCGCACCTGGGGCGCGCCCTCGCGGTCGGGGCCAGAGCCGGCGATGTAGACCAGGTTGCCGGTGCGCACGGTGCGCACGTAGTTGGCGACGGGGGTGGGCGACTTGGGCAGTTCCATTCCGCGGGCCTTCAGCTTCTCTTCAGGGGTCATGTGTTTCTCCTCGTAATAGGAATTTGTGCGGACATTATACTCCTATGGCGGTTGCGGGCAGAAGGCACAGCGCGCAGGCGTGGCAATGTATGCCTGGGGCAGCCACATCTCTCCTTTCCTGGGGCGGTGCTTCTCGCCACGGCCTGCTCATCCGCTCCGCGACTTGGGCAGGGGTGTGCGCTTCCGCAGGCATTAAATACGGCACCACTTGTCCTGACGGCAGGTGAAGCACCAGCGGTCCTGACGGCAGGTGAAGCACCAGCGCTCCTGACGGCAGGTGTCGCAGGCTGGGAGGGGGTTGCATTCGCCCCCCAACTCACAAATGCACCCATGCACAGGCGGGAGAGTCAAGAGCGATGGCACAGCAATTTGTTGCAGACCTCATTTATTGATTGGCGATTGAGTTGCGGTTGAGAGCGGACGGGTATTGTGCTGTGCAAGCCGGAGGGATGCTGGTCCAAACACACGGCGCATGGTCATAGGGGGTCATCATGTCCGCTCGCCTTCGCTGGTTCGTGGTTATCATCGTGATGCTGCTCGCCGCCTGCTCGCCTGCCGCGCTGGCCCCGGCGCCTACCGATGTACCCACTGCGCCTCCCACTACAATCCCGCCGACGGCGACAGCTGCGACGGCGGCAACCACCGTGCCCACGGCGAGCCCCACGGCGACGGACGTGCCGGCGACCGCTACGCCGGTGCCACCCACGCCCACAGATATCCCGCCGACGGCGACCCCGATCCCGCCAACGCCGACGGCCATTCCGCCAACGCCGACGGCTATCCCGCCGACAGCCACAGCCGTGTCGCCGACGACCG
>JBBRGK010000681.1:0-1688 GCA_038240805.1 Dehalococcoidia bacterium
AAGGCGAGCATAGCTTTCCGTTGACTATCAGACGTTCGAAGATGACCCCTCTCTGCCAACCTAAGATGAGACAATCGCGGTCTCGAAATTAGTGTAGGGCGAGGGAGAGAAAAGCCCGATGGTTGCAGAACCAGCCGCCACAGACCGTCCCCTCCTTCAAAGCCGTCCCCCAATGGTCGCGGTCTCAGAACGCCCCGATCCCGAAGTGGTCGAGCGGCCGACGCGGCGCACGTTCACGGTCGACTACAAGCTGCGCATCCTCGACGAAGCTGCGGCATGCGCAGAAGCCCGCCAGGTTGGTGCGCTGCTGCGTCGCGAAGGACTGTATTACTCGCACCTGGCCAAGTGGCGGCAGCAGTGCGCCGCCGGCGGCCGTGCCGCCCTGGCACAACCACGCGGCCGCAAAGCAGTGGACCTGCCGGCAAGCGAGCGAGACCGGCTGCAAGCGGAGAACGTGCGCCTGAGCCGGCGCCTGGCGATCGCCGAAGAGATCATCGCCGTCCAAAAAAAAGTTGCCGGGCTGCTGGGCCTGAGCATAGCGGAGTGGCCGTCGCCCTGATGGAGGTGGTGACGCTTGCCACGACGGCGAGCATCAGCGCGGCCTGTGCGGCGCTTGGCGTCAGCCGTGCCAGCTACTATCGCCAGCAGCAGGGAGCAACTCCTGGCCGAGTCCGTGGCGGTGGTCAGCAGCCCCGCGCCCTGCCCGCAGCCGAACGCCAGGCGGTACTGGACCTGTTGCACAGCGAACGCTTCCGCGACGCCGCACCAGCAGCGGTGTACGCGACCCTGTTGGACGAAGGCCAGTATCTGTGCTCTGAACGCACGATGTACCGCCGGCTCGCCGAAAGCGGGGAGCTGCGTGAACGCCGCGAGCAAACACGGCATCCAAAGTACCGGCGCCCGGAACTGCTGGCCAGACGCACGAACGAGGTCTGGAGTTGGGACATCACCAAACTGTTAGGACCCACCAAATGGACTTACTTCTATCTGTACGTGATCGTCGACATCTTCAGCCGTTACGTCGTCGGCTGGATGGTAGGGCACCGCGAGACTGCGGAACTGGCCCAGGACTTCATCGGTGCGGCGGCGGCCAAGCAGGCGATCGACCCGGACCAACTGACGCTGCATGCAGACCGGGGCAGCTCGATGACCTCCAAGCCGGTGGCCTTCCTCCTCGCAGACCTTGGGATCAGCAAGAGCCATTCACGGCCGCATGTCTCAAACGACAATCCCTACTCGGAGAGCCAGTTCAAGACGTTGAAGTACCGGCCGGCATTCCCGACGCGCTTCGCCTCGATTGAGGAGGCGCGGGCCTTTTGTCAGGAGTTCTTCTGTTGGTACAACACGCAACATCGCCACAGCGGCATTGGCCTGCATACGCCCGAAGCGGTCCACTACGGCTTCGCCAGCGAACGCCAGCTCGTCCGTGCCGAGGCGCTTACGGCAGCGTACGTCGCTCACCCGGAGCGGTTCGTGCGCAAACCGCCGACGCCGCCCGCGATTCCGACTGCTGCCTGGATCAACAAACCGGCCTCATCGGCAGACGAGGAGGACCCGAAATGACCTGAACAAAGCTTCCCTAATTACCAGAAAAAACTGTCTCAACAAGGTTGACAGGTTCCGCAGTGCGGAACTCCGAATTGCCTGGCCTGGCGCGGGGTAGGTGGGAAATAACATATGAGGAGCGT
>JBBRGK010000682.1:0-1684 GCA_038240805.1 Dehalococcoidia bacterium
GATTTCGTCAGCATCGTGGCCGTCGCGCACGCTGATGTGCCGGCTGCTATTTCAACTTCTCGCCAGGCCAGCGTTGAGGTGCCGTTCGGCATGGCTTCACCGTCGCCCACGGGGACGGCCAGCACGGTCACACCCGGCGCCGATGCCCGGTACGCGACCGCAGCACCGTCGGCAGTCGGAATTGCAGACAGGACATCGACGGTTATGGATGAAAGCGGTGCTCTGGAACCACTGCCATCGAAGACCGAAGTCCTGCCGGGCGCTGCAGAAGAGATCGCCATCTCGGTGCTGCTGATTGAGTGAGTCTGAGCAAGCGTCTCGAGCGCGGCCGCGACCGACCACGGAGGGCTGTGAGAGCAGCCGGCAGCAGTTCTTAGAATCTATCCCACGGGCTGTCATCGCCGCATGGTCAGGTGCGGCGCAACGGCTACGAGCCGCTTATCGTGCCCCGCGACGCCGAACCCATCTTGCTGGCGACGATCCCGGGCTATCGCGCGAGAAGGTGGCCGGTGGAACGAACGCACAGCTGGATGAACCGCTTTCGCCGCATCCTCGTGCGCCCTTCGCCAGTACGTGCGACCTCCCGCACCAGCCGGGAACCATCGGGCATACCGCTTGCGTCGGTGGGAATTGCCATGCGCCTCATCCGGCAGCCTGCCTGCCCGGTCGCGCAGGCAGGCTCAGTTGAGCGGGCGACCGATCGCCATCGGCGCGACCGTGGCCTTCGTGCCCACCGTCCAGGAGATGGATACGGGTTCCCCCTTTTCGTTCACGTGGAACTGCAGCGTGCCGCAGCCGAGGCCGCTGGGCAGGCCGTTGGGGCCGGTGTCGTTGCGGTCGTCGGTGAGGCGCGTGTCGTAGGGGCCGTGCGGCGTGGCGGTTGAATCGTAGGCGAGCAGCGCGTAGGAGCCGTCGGAGAGCAGCAGGGGCGGCCCAGCGGCGATGATTGCGTGTCCCTTGGCGACCGAGCTCGGGTTGTTCGCCTCCAGGTTCCAGTCCACGAAATCACCCGGCAGGATGTCCGCCACCCGCGTCACCGCCTGCCAGCCGGTAAACGCTTCGCGCTACAGTGCCGAGAAGAACTGCACGTAATGCGGCGGCGAGGGCACGTAGCCCTTCTTTATCTTCAGGTCGGCATACAGCGAGGCGTAGGCATTCGGCGCCGCCAGCTGGAGCGTGTAGGTCGTGAAGCCGACGCAGTCATAGATGTAGGTGCCGGCCGCCGCGTTCTCCGCGTACTGGTGCGAGTAGCGGGTGGCGGTCATGGTCGTGAACTGCTTGACCGCCGCCGCCAGCACAGGGCTGCTGTTCGGATCGGCGGCGGGCGCCTGCACCTGGCGCGTCGGCTCGGGGCCGCTCGTCTGTCCCGGCGGCTGCTGCGCCCGCACCACTCCACCTGAGCGGCCGAGCGAGAGGGCCGCCATGCCCCCGGCGAGCCCGCCGGCCAGCCCCTTAAGCGCCCCGCGCCGCCCGATGCCGCTGCTGGTTCCGTTCATGCGTCTGCCCTGCTCTTATGCGTGCTCGAATCGCCGCTACGGCGTCCATGCAGCATCATCATGCATTCGGGGCAGGGCGAGAGACAAGTGCGGCACCCGCTCGTTCGCGCAGCTGATGGGCGGCGATATAATCGTGGCCAGCGAGCCGGGAGTGGGCTCGACGTTCACGATGCGGCTGCCTGCTGCTG
>JBBRGK010000683.1:0-1672 GCA_038240805.1 Dehalococcoidia bacterium
CTAGGCGGCGCGGCAGTCGCCGGCGCAAGGAGGGCCACGCTCGACGACGATCAGCACTCCGTCTACGCTCCAGCATCACGCCAAGGCAGGGACGTCGACGGAGACCGAAGGTGATCGACTATGTCGTCTCGTCCGATGGCACTCGAATCGGCTTCGAGCGGATCGGTGACGGCCCGCCGCTCGTAATCGTGCACGGGGGCGTCAATTCCGCCGCCGACTGGCACAGGGTAGCGGCAAAACTAGCACCACGATTCGAGTGCTTCGTCCTCGACCGGCGAGGGCGTGGTCATAGCGGCGACGGCCCATCCTACTCGCTGGAACGCGAGCGCGACGATGTCATCGCCGTTCTGGCAAAAGCAGGCCCGTCATCGACCTTGTTTGGCCATTCGTTCGGTGCCGTCTGTGCGCTGGAGGCGGCGATCGAGGCTCGCATCGCCAAACTGATCGTCTATGAACCACCGTTGCTGGCGCGCGAGAGTCCTTCGGTTGCCGACCGGTTTCAGGCGCTTCTCGATCGTGGCGATCCCGGGGACGCACTGGGCGATTTCCTGATCAATCAGACGGGAATGCCCGCCGCGGCGCTCGCGCCGTTGCAGGCTTCTCCGGCCTGGGGTCGGATGGTCGAGCTGGCGTGGACGTTTCCCCGCGAGTCCCGTGCGCTCGTCGAGGAGTTGGGCGATCCAGGCCGATACGCCGCGGTGAAGACACCGACCCTGATCCTTGTCGGTGCGGACACCGAAGATCATGCCAGGAAGGCGTCGGAATTGCTGCTCGGCATCTTACCTGCCGCACGAAGCTTGACGCTCGCCGGTCAGGGGCATGCGGCTCACCGGACCGGCGCTCAGCTTCTGGCCGACGCCGTCGCTGCATTCGCGGCAACCTGAACCGCAAATATCGCGGCGCAGTGTCGGATGGAGGGCCACGACCGATGAAGATGATCACTACGAATACGCTACAGCGCTACAGCCCGACGCCTTCTGATCGTCACACAGCCCATGCTGCCGATAAGGCTTCTGCCTGTCGGAGGACCGTCTGAACCGCTGCGTCCTGAAGATCGGGCGGGTAGCCGTGCTTGCGCAGAATCCGCTTCACCAGCACGCGCATCCGCGCCCTGGCACTTTCCCGGTGTGACCAATCCACTGAAACGCTGCCCTTGAGGCTGACGAGGAGTTCGTGTGCGATCACCTTAAGGGAATCGTTGCCCTTCAGTTCGACGGCGCTCTCGCTTTCGGCCAAGGCGTCATAGAAAGCGATTTCGTCCTGCGACAGTCCCTCGTCCTCGCCGCGCCGGCGGGCGGCGCGGACCTGCTTGGCGAGGTCGATCAGTTCCTGCAACACCTCGACGGTGCTGATCGCGTTCGTGTGGTAGCGGGCGATAGCAGCTTCCAGGCGCTCGGAAAAGCGCTTGGTCTCGACCACGTTCGTTTTGCTGCGTGAGCGGATTTCATCGTTCAACAGCTTCCGCAAGGCCTCAAGCGCGAGGTTCTTCTTTTCGAGCTGCTGGACCTCGGCGAGGAATTCGTCCGACAGGATTGAGATATCCGGCGTCGTGATGCCGGCGGCAGCGAGAATGTCCACGATTTCAGTTGAGACGACTGCCCGATCCAAAATCTGCTGAATTGCAAACTCCCGATCGGAACTGCTTCTTGGTATGGTCTTTGTAATCTGCATG
>JBBRGK010000684.1:0-1648 GCA_038240805.1 Dehalococcoidia bacterium
TTCCGCCACGGCAGCGTTTATGTGCTGCTCGTGGGCAGAGGATCACTGGAGCAGGTCGCGGCCTACGCGCAGATCGTGGACCAACGGCTCGCCGCCGCCGGGGGATAGAGCACCAATCAATTAACCCGCGAATGGCCTGTACAGGACGCCCCCGGCCGCTGCTCTCAGGCGCAGCGACCGGGGGTAAGCTTTGTCCGGCAAACGACCACTATCCGGCGCAGTGATCGACGCGCTAGAAGCCGCTCGCCACACCGTGCGCGTAGGGGTCGGCGCCGCCGCGCAGCTCGCCCCCGGCTGGGTCGCGGCTGATACCTGCGGGACGGGCGAAATAGCCGGGATGAAAGTCAGGGTGCCGCGCGATCAGCGTATGCCCGCGCGAGAGCAGGCCGCTGCGCACCGCCGGGTCGATCCGCTCGTCGATGCCGGTCTCAGGGGCGCTGGTATCGATGAACGGCCCGGAGACCGCATCCTGGATGCCGCGGCCGTGGTCGAGCACGTTGAGCAGCACCTGGCAGACCGTATCCAGAATCCGCCGCCCACCGGGAGCGCCTGCGATCAGCACAACCTCGCCGCCTCGGACCACGATCGTGTGTGCCATGCTTGAGGCCGGCCGCTTCCATGCTGCGATCGAGTTGGCGGCGCCGGGGCGCGGGTCGAACAGCGTCATCGCGTTGTTGAGCAACACTCCGGTGCCCGGCACAGTCACGCCCGAGCCCCAGGCCGAGGTCAGCGTCTGGGTGATCGCGACCGCGTTTCCGGCCCCATCGACGGCGGACAGGTGGGTGGTATGGGCGTCGTTGCCGGCCACAGCGGTCGCGGGGGCGCCGGCCGGGCGAGGAGCGGCGGTAAAAGTCCACGGATCGCCGGCCACAGCGGCCAGCAGCCGCTCGCGGTTGATCGTCGCCCGCCTGCTGTCTGCGTAGGACTTGCTGATCAGCCCTTCCCAGGGGACAGCCTGGAACTCCGGGTCACCCAGGTATGCCAGGCGATCGGCGTGACTGCGGCGCATCGCCTCGATCGTCAGGTGCAGCGTTTCCAGCGTGTTGAAGCCAAGCTCGCCCAGCGGCCAGCCCTCAAGGATATTGAACGTCTCGATCAGCATGGCGCCGCTGGCAGGTCCGTTCAGCGCCAGCAGCCGATCACCGCGGTAGCTACCGATCAGCGGCTCAACGATCTTTGCTTCGTAGCGGCGCAGATCTTCTTCTGTGATAAAACCGCCCGCGCGTGCGACCTCGTCCGCCAGGGCTCGCGCGAACGGGCCGCGATAGACGCCATCGGGGCCGTCCGCTGCGATCCGGCGCAGCGTGGCGGCAAGGTCCGGCTGGCGGAAGCGAGCGGGCGTCTCCGTGCCCGGCTTCTGCGGCAGACCGCCTTGCAGGTAGGTCGCCGCCGTTGCCGGAAACCGTTGCAGCAAGGCGAGGTTGACGCTCTGCGACAGGGTGAGCGGCCACTCGATCAGGATCCCATCTTCTGCGAGCGCGATCGCGGGCTCGACCAGCCGCTGCAAGCTGCGCGTGCCGAAAGTTGCCGCGGCTGTGGCAAGGCCACTGACCAGACCGGGGACGGCAGCAGCGCAGGGGCCGCTGTAGTTGGCGTCGTCCTTTACGCCGACGAAACCCTGCGCGTCAGCGCGAAACGCGGGGGTCAA
>JBBRGK010000685.1:0-1639 GCA_038240805.1 Dehalococcoidia bacterium
TTGCAGGCGGCCGAAGATCGCAAACGCGGTCGAGTAGCTCTTGCCGGTGCCCGGCGGACCCTGTACCAGCAGGATCGGAGCATCGCCGTGTTTGCCGATGAAGTCCTGCTTGCTCATCTCGAACGGATGCAGAGCGCCGGCTTGCTGGAACGCGACCATGCCGGCGAGGAAGCGGCGCTGTCCCTCACTCGCCGCGCTCGGCCACGGGAGACTGGCCGCTAGCGGCGTAGTCAGGCGATCGTAGAGCACGCTCTGCTCACCGCGACAGAGACCCGCCACCACTTTCGAACAGAAATAGTCGTACCAGTCGTTGGGGTCGCTATCCAGCGTATATCGCTCTCCCTCGATAAGCGGCCGGTCGAACGGATAAAAGACGAAGCCGACGGCGTCTTTCGGCGCAAAGCCGCGGCGCAGCTCAACCTCCAGCATCGCCGACCTGGCCACGCCGTCAGCGTTGCGCTCTGCATCGATGCTCGTGATCTCAGCGAGGCCTCCATGAAGGAGCTGCTTTGGCGTTGGCGTGTATGGGGCAGGGCTTGCGCCGGGGCGGTTATCGACCATCGAACGCTGCACGATCACGGCCCGCTCGCCCTCGCGCAGGGAAGTCAGCGCCAGCACATCGTTCAGATCGCAATCAACGTCTTCGCACGACAGCCGCAGGCGAACGCGCATCCCCTCCGGCGACCACGATGTCTCCTTGTTCTGCTCCTTCGTCAGTTTGCCATCGAGACTGGCTGCCTTATACGCCTCGTAGAGATCGGCTCTCCGCTGGTTCTCGCGGTTCTGCTCGGCGATGCCGGGCTCCTGGTCCGCCTCGTGGTACTGCACGATCAGGGTGTCGCCGGCGAGTACCCGCCGCTCCGGTGGCGCCAGCCGGGCTGATTTCCATGCGGCAAGCTCGCTGTGCCGTTCGATCGTGACGAACTCGCTTAGCGCCTGAGCCAGCGTCTGTGCCGTGCTCGTGAAGCTGGCGAGATCCGGCAAGGCGAAGGGCGTCTTGACCGTCTGCTTGTTGCCGGGGAAGTCCTTAGCCACGCATTCAAGCGCCTCAAGGCGTCGCTTCTGGAAGCCGCGCAGCAGGTCAGGGGTGGCGCCACGGTAGGAGCTGAACTCATCGTGCTTGCCGGCCGCTGGCTTTTCCAGCTCCCCCCAGGCGGCGTATGCGTACTCCAGCGGAATCTGGCTGTTGAAGCGGGCGCGGCCGGTGTACCAGAGCGACTCCGGGCGTCCGCCTGGCGGCTCATCGAGCTTGTTCCAGTAGTCGAACATGCGGGTGCGGAAGATTTCGTTGAACGGCTGTGGCTGCTTCCAGTCGAACTTGAGCAGGGAGGCGACCGCCTGCAGCGACTGGCAGACCATCGGGTAGTTCTTCAGCTCGCGGATCTCCTGGTCGAGGTAGGTCAGCACCGGTGAGTCAAAGCCGGCGAGCTGGGTGACGAAGTCATACAGCGGCGTCGCTTCGAGAATGCAGGTCAGGTGACGGGCCAGCCCATCCAGCAGCAGCCGCTGCTCGAAACGATTGAAGAAGATCAGGTGCACCGGCGCGTTGCGTTCACCGTCAGCGTCGGGTGCGGCGACCTCGGCTACTGCGCGAATGATCTCCCGCGCGAAGTTGACAAAGAGGGCGCGCTCCTTCTCG
>JBBRGK010000686.1:0-1636 GCA_038240805.1 Dehalococcoidia bacterium
ACCCGCACGCCGGTTGAACTTGCGGCACGTGCGATCAGATCCAGCTCGTCGAGAGGCATCGCCATGCCGGGGACCGCCGGTAGGAATGCCGCCCTGAGATTAGCTACGAAAGCGCTGCTGCCTGCTCGGGTTCCGGCCAGAAGGCGCAGCCCCGCGCCAAGCGCTGGCAGGCGCGCTTCGATGTCACTCACGACGTTCGCATCGCCGTCGAGAATGCGATCGTAGAGCTGTGCCTGCTCTTCATCGGTAAATCCCGCATGTTCAAGCAGCGCCCTGACGACACCGGTGTGCGACAGGCTGAGCGTGATATCTGACAGTCCGAGAGTGCGGACCACGTCGAGTGCCATCGAGATCTGTTCCAGGTCGCCGAGCGGCCAGCTCTCGCCGATTAATTCCGCACCGCACTGCCAGACCTCGCGTGGCTCTTCTACTGCCGAGAATCGAAATATGTTCGTGACATAGGCCAGCTTTGCACGAGCACCGCTCAGGCACTCACGGTAAAGCCTGGCGACGGGAATCGTGGCGTCAGGTCGGAGTACGACCCGTTCCCCGGTCCAACCATCCCAGTCGAGAAAGGAGTATACCCGACCCAATAACTGTGGCGAGAGTGTGCCAAAACTGGTGAAGAGGTACAGATGTTCAATTGTTGGCGTTCGAACTTCGGCGTAGCCCCAGGAACGACAAGCATCGCGGAACACCTGCTCTACGCGGCGAAAACGAGCCATTTCGTCGGGGAGCAGGTCGCGCATACCACGGCAGAGCAGACTTTCTGGAGCATCAATCATCGTTCATAGTCTCATCAGCGCACACCGCCAGTATAGCAGCAGTTGCCAAATTTACCGGGCAGCCAGGCGGCGTTACACACTTGACGGTCACGTTCACGTCTCCCAGTGCTCACACACGCAGCGTAACTTCACCGGCAGCGATCGTAACAACTGTGCCGTCATCTTTCCGTAAGCGGAGACTACCATCCTCTTCGGCATCCTCGACGACACCGGCGTCGACACCATTGCTGCCGCTCACCTGGACCCGGCGGCCGAGGGTATTCAGTCTTGCTTTCCAGCGAGGCTGAACAGGCTCGCCACGATCGGCCTCTTCACAGAGACGGCCGAAGGTCGACAGCGTCGCCGCAAGCACATCCTCACGACTGACGCTGCGGCCGAGCGCGGCGGCAAGGCTCGTTGCGATCCCGGCTAACTCCGGAAAAGTGGACGTATCGAGGTTGACGTTGATCCCGATGCCCGCAAGCGCAAAAACAGGCGAAGACCCGCGAACCTCGGAGTCTATCAGAACCCCGCTGCACTTGAGCCCATCGAGCTGGATGTCGTTTGGCCACTTGATCTCCGCCGCAAGACCAGTCACGGCCTCAATTCCCTCCGCTACGGCGAGCGGGGCGATCATGGCAAGATTTCGCAGGACTGTCATCGACGGCCGCAGTACGATGGTGAAGTAGAGATTGACCGCCGGCGCTGATACCCAGGACCTTCCCATCCGTCCTCGACCGGCTGTCTGCGATTCGGCCACGATAACAAGGCCGCCTTCGGACCCGCCGATCGCTCGCTCGCGGGCGATATCCATCGTCGAGCCAACCTCACCAAGCGACTCCAGCCGCCAGAATGCGGCTGAACCTGTAAGA
>JBBRGK010000687.1:0-1628 GCA_038240805.1 Dehalococcoidia bacterium
CTCCAGCGCTACTGCGTAGGCGAGGAATGACTCTGCGTGGCGCCGCCGCACTGCAGCCGCGACGCCTTCCCCCTCCAGCCGCTCATGGCCATAGGCACGGACCGTCTCCAGCAGGCGGTAGCGCGTCCCGGCCGGACGCACGTCGGCAATCACCAGCGACTTCTCGACCAGGCTACTCATCAGTGTCAGCAGGTCACTGCTGTGCAGCCGTTCGTCAATAACGGTTGCTGCCACGGCCTCAAGCGTGCAACCGCCGACGAACACCGACAGCCAAATAAGTAGCCGTTGCTCTGCCTCGCTCAGCAGGTCGAAGCTCCAGTCGAGCGCGGCGCGCAGGGTGCGGTGTCGCGGCACCGTGGATCGAGGGCTCCTGGTCAGGAGGCGGAAGCGATCATCCAGCCGGGCGGCGATCTCCGCTGCCGAAAGCACCGGGATCCAGGCAGCGGCCAGCTCGATCGCGAGCGGCAACCCATCGAGCCGGCGGCAAATATCGGCGACAGCCGGCCCATTAGTGCCGTCGATGATGAAACGGTGGTCGCGCGTCCGGGCGCGATCGGCAAACAGGCGTTCCGCTTCGGACTCATCGCCCTGCGGCAGTGCCGCCTCCAACTTCGCTCCAGGCAGGTCGCCGGGTACTGTCGGCAACCCGAGCGATGGCACCGTCCATAGCACTTCACCGCTAACGCCGAGCATCTCCCTGCTGGTGGCAAGCAGGTGAAGCCCCGGACAGGCGTGTAGAAGGGCAACGGCGAGCGCAGCGCTGGCGTCGATCAGGTGTTCGCAGTTATCGAGGAGCATCAGTAGCCTGGCCGGCCCGATCGCCGAGGCGATCACACTCGTCAGCGGCTGCTCGCCCTGCTCCCTGATGCAGAGCGCCGTTGCCACAGTCTGCGGTACAAGCTCTCCCTGCTGTACCGCGGTCAGATCAACCCAGGTCACCCCCTCAAAGGCGGGTGCAAGCGTTGGTGCAAGCTCGAGCGCCAGACGTGTCTTTCCGGCACCGCCCGCCCCGGTCAGGACAAGCAGCCTGTTTGCCAAGGCCAGCGGCGCTAGCTCGGCAAGCGCTGACTCCCGGCCAATAAACGTGCTGATCGGACGCGGCAGGCCGGCAGGGCGATCCGTGTCACGCTGGCTCTGCGCCCCGGCGGACGTTTCGATCGCCGCACGCGGCGGACATGCGTTCGCTTCGAGCAGGCGCAGCCGCTGCCAGGCGAGCGGCGATGGCTGCACGCGGCCGGATTCCCAGCGGCTGATCGTAACGCTGGTAACGCCTAGCAGCTCCGCGAATGGCGCCTGCGCGAGCCCAAGCTGTCGCCGTAGGCGGCGCACGCGAAGATGTGCATCTGTGTTCACTGCCCCGTCCTGACTGCGCCCGGCAGCGCCGGCCGGGTATCGGCGGGGCGGCAGAGCTACACTCTCGGCCCCGGCTGAGGTTTAACATCGGTTAAGGCACTACGCATGTCAATCTTCACCAGCTCGCTTCGGCCATGCACGCGGTGCCGCATATCATGCATATGCACGCGGCCACATAGGGTCGCGGATCTTCTGGTGGATCAAATGAATGCGTACCCCGCCCGGCCACGAGACCTCAGGGGCGCCACCGCTTCCCGCCGTGATCCTGGCCGCCG
>JBBRGK010000688.1:0-1625 GCA_038240805.1 Dehalococcoidia bacterium
CGTTCGTCGATCTGATCTGGGTGGAGTGGCAGCAGCGACACGGACTCCAGTATCAGCCCGAAACCGGTGCCCGGCAGGGTCAAAACCTGCACGATCCGCTGTATCGGTTCGGCGGCCTCACGCCCTCGATGCTGCTCAACCATCGCGCCCTCGGCTACCTCTACGACCGGGAGATCAGCTAACCCGTCGCACTCCCCGCGACTGCTAGCGCAGAGGCAGACTCACATGATCACACGGCTTGCTCGCGGGCGGATCCATTACGCCTGGATCATCGTGCTGGTGACTTTCGTCGCACTGCTCGCATCGGCAGGCATTCGCTCGGTTCCCGGCGTCCTGATCATCCCGCTAGAAAAAGAGTTCGGCTGGAACAGAGCGACGATCTCGCTCGCGGTCTCGATCAACCTGCTGCTCTACGGGCTGAGCGGGCCGTTTGCCGCTGCGGTGATGGAACGATTCGGCATACGTCGCGTGATGATCGGTGCGCTCCTCACGATCGCGATCGCCGTAGGACTTACGACTCGCATGAACGCCGCCTGGCAGCTCGACCTGCTGTGGGGCGGGCTGGTCGGTCTCGGCACCGGAGCGATGGCCGGCTGGGTCGGCGCCACGATCGCCAATCGCTGGTTCGCTGAGCGGCGCGGTTTCGTGGTCGGACTGTTGACCGCCAGCGGCGCCACAGGGCAGCTGCTGTTCTTGCCCCTATTGGCATCGATGGTAGAGACGATCGGCTGGCGGCCGGCAGTGGCGCTTGTTGCGATCGTGTCGCTCTCCGTGATTCCACTCATAGCGATCTTCATGCGCAACTTTCCGCAGGACGTTGGCGAGCGCCCCTTCGGCTCGAAGCCACACGATCCAGTGCCGCTGATTCCGGCTCGCGCTTCCGGCAATCCGTTCTCTGCCGCCATCGGTAACCTGACCGGCGGCCTGCGCAACCGCGATTTCCGGCTGCTTTGCGCAAGCTTCTTCATCTGCGGCGCCACCACCAACGGTCTGATCGGCACACACCTGATCCCGGCGTCCGTCGAGCACGGCATTCCGGAGGTGACCGCTGCCAGCTTCCTGGCGCTGATCGGTATCTTCGACCTGGTCGGCACCACCTGCTCCGGCTGGCTCTCGGACCGCTACGACAGCCGTTGGTTGCTCTGCTGGTACTACAGCCTGCGAGGGATCTCGTTGCTGTTCCTGCCCTATGCCTTCGGCACGGGGCTGTTCGGACTCGCGCTTTTTGTCGTTTTCTACGGACTTGACTGGGTCGCCACCGTCCCACCGACTGTACGGCTAACTGCGGACCTGTTCGGCAAAGAGCGAGTCGGCACGATGTTCGCCTGGATCTCAGCGTCACATCAGCTTGGCGCCGCGATTGCTGCCTTCGGCGCTGGTGTTATGCGCACCTGGCTGGGAGACTACCAGGTGAGCTTTATGAGTGCGGGCGTTCTTTGCCTGCTGGCGGCGGGCATGGTGACTCGCATCGGCCGCGCGTCGGGCGGAGAGAGCGGGAAAACACAGGCTCCGGCGCTGCCGATCGAGGCAGAAATTCCGGCCGCTTCTTAGCCGGTGCGCAGTCCGCGCCTCCGCACCGCGTTCTTGCTGGCGCTGCTGCTCGCCTGCCTGGCGCCCGTTTCGAC
>JBBRGK010000689.1:0-1623 GCA_038240805.1 Dehalococcoidia bacterium
TTCAGGCTCAATTCGCGTTCAATCGGACTGTTCGCAGGTTCAACCCCTGTTCGAGCCATCGCGCTGCTGTTGGCTCTCTGTGCCGCCGTCTCCAGCGTTCAGGTGCGGCCGGCATATGCTGTGCAAGCATCGGACGCTCAAACGGGACGGGCGACTCGGGACCAGATCGACGGCCATCTCGCCGTGGTACTCGCCGCTTACAACCAGATCCTCGACAGCTACGTGCGCCCGCAGGACCCCGGCGCCCTGCTGCAACCCGCGCTGGAGTCGGTAATCTCAGACGCTGCCAAAGCCGGCCGACCGCTGGTGCCGCCGGAGTTCGCTCATCCACGACTCTCATCGAATCGCGACGATGCATTCGCCACGTTCGCCAGTGCATACACGACCTACGCCAGCTCGGTCTCAGACGCCGACGCACAGGCGGCTGCTTTCCGGTCGATCGACACGATGTGCCGCTCACTCCACGACGACCACACCGGCTTTCTCTCGCCCGATGACGTTGCAGGTTTCGCCAGCCTGCTGGGAGATACACCAAACTTCGGCATCGGCGTTTCACTTGGTCAACGGCCGGCGCTGTATATCCAGGAGATTGCCCCCAACGGCCCTGCGGAACACGCAGGGTTGCACCCTGGCGACGTAATCCTCGAGGTCGACAGCGTCACGGTCCCAGCAGATGGCAGCGGACTCGGTGCCCTGCAGCACGGCCAGAGACCGCACACAGTTCGTATCGATCGGCCCGGAACGGGGCAAATTGACATCGTGGTGACGCCCGGACTGTACACATTCCCGATCTGGACGGCGACGGTGCTGCCCGGCGGCATCGGGCTGATGCGGCTGCGGGCGTTCGGCGATCCGTGGGTGAGGCTGGATGACGGACGGACGCTTGACCAGGCGTTCGATGACTCGCTGGAAACGTTTGAAGCCGCAGGCGTGCAGGATTGGGTGCTCGACCTGCGCAACAACCCCGGCGGCTCAGGGCTACTCGCAGATGCGCTCACCGGGCGGTTCGTGGCTGACAGCCTCACCGACCGCCAGTCCGATGATCGTGGACACACGGCGCAGGACATCACCGAGGGCCACCTCTTCCGCGTTCAGCGGCCGCTCGCTGTGCTAATAAACCGTCGATCGACCTCCAGCTCTGAGATCACGGCATCGACCTTGAGAGAAAGCGGCCGCGCTGTCCTGGTTGGCCAGCAAACCGGCGGTGCACTGGCGAACGCGGTGCTCTGGCAACTCGGCGAAGGAGCAGGCATGGAGCTGACTTTCGGCGACGTGCTAAGCGGTATCGATGGCTCGATCATCGACGGGGTCGGGGTGCCGGTCGATCTGACAGTGCCGGACCGAACCGCCGACGATTACGCTGCCGGTCGCGACCCTCAGCTCGGCGCCGCCGTTGCGGCGTTACGGCAGCAGGACCAGTCGCCCCGTGTGACCGTGGCCGGCGACCTCATTCCCCTCGGCCGCGTCGGAGTCCAGGCGCTGGTCGGCGGGCTGGCTCCGAGCCCAGCTGATCTTGCGCTCGTGCCGGGAATGCAGAAGATGCGGAATCTCGGCGGCTACACGTTGACCAGTTACAACGAGTACAACGGCTGGACACCGGCCACGATCTCCACCTCGGGCAGC
>JBBRGK010000690.1:0-1618 GCA_038240805.1 Dehalococcoidia bacterium
CGGCCATCGCCTGGCGCGTCTCTACCGTGCCGCTGGCGATGTGCGGAGCAAGCAGCAGGTTCGGCGCGGTAAGCAATGGATCATCTTGCGGGATCGGCTCGACCTCGAACACATCGAGACCGGCACCGGCGATACGGCCGCTGGTGAGCGCTTCGGCAAGGTCGCGCTGATCGATGACCGGGCCACGCGACGTATTGATGAAGTACGAGCTCGGCTTCATCATGGCAAACTCCCGGGCGCCGTAGTGAGCGCGGGTGGTCTCGTCCAGGAACACATGCAGGCTGAGGATGTCGGCGTTGCGAATCACGTCGTCGCGCTCGGCGTAGGTGATCAAGCCCTCATCTTCCAGGCGGTGGTCGCGTATCGGGTCGAAGTAGAGCGGCTTCAGACCGAAGGCGGCTGCCCGCATCGCGACCGCGTGGCCGATGCGGCCGAGCCCGAGGATACCGAGCGTCTTGCCCCGCAGGTCTGTGCCGAGCGGGAACGCCGCACCGGGTCGCCAGTTTCCTGCCGAGACGTACTGGTGCGCCTCTACGATCCGTTTGGAGAGCGCGAAGACAAAGCCGTAGGTCAGATCGGCCACGGCATCCGTCAGCACGTCGGGAGTATTGCAGACCAGCAGGCCATGCGCCGTGGCAAAGGGAATGTCGACGTTGTCGTAGCCAACGCCATAGTTGCTGACGACCTTGAGCTGTGGATTGGCGGCGATCAGCTCGTTGTCGATCTTTAGCTGGTTCGAGGTCAAGACACCGACCACTTTCGGCAGCACCTGCGCCAGGTCGTCGCGGGTCGGACGGCCGGAGCCTTCGAATGGCATCACGTCGCAGGCGGCTTCGATCCACTGCCGAACATGCTCATGAACCGTGGTCGCCAAAAAAATACGGGGCTTGCCGCCAACAGCCTGGCCGCCGGGCGCCGCTGTACCGCTTGTCGTCATCGCTCTCCCCCTGTCGCCAGCATCCCACAGCGCGATCTCACGCACTGCCGGCATTCTCCCTAACCTGCCGGTACACTACCCTTTTCATAGGGCACGACGCCATCATCTCCGGCCTGTTCCTCAGCTCCGTCGTGTTCAATGTCCGTGAATATCCATTTCTGCTGAGAGGTCGCCATGGGACGGGAACAGCTCGAAGCACTGGTTACGGTTTTGCAGTCGCAGTTGGCGGCAGGCGCAGCCTCGGTAGCTCTGGGAACCTGGGACATCCGTTACGACAAGGAGCGGGACGCCTTCTACTTCGACAAGTGCGAGTTCGGCGGCTACTGCGAAGAGCGGCCGTCGGTAATCAGCATGTCCGGCGACGTGCTCGACAAGGGCGGGCCACTGCTCGGCTGAGGACAGCGTTGGGCCGCGTCAGGTGAGGCATCGCCCTGCCGGTGCCGCAGCCGCGATCAGCACAATAAGACGCGCTGGAGCAAGCCTGCGCGAGCATAACGGGAGCGGATGCGCCATATTTCCACGGATGCAGCCCCATACGGCGCATACGGCGGCTTGACGCATTATTCCGGCCTGCTGCAAGATGCTCTTGGCATAACATGAACGCTTCATTCTCGTAGCACAACCCTATCTGCTTCCGGTTCGAAGATCCCTTGCCGGCTCACCGTTTCGGGGTGTGGAGGA
>JBBRGK010000691.1:0-1609 GCA_038240805.1 Dehalococcoidia bacterium
ACTAACCTCTGCAACGTCGACACCTGCGGTTTCGGTCACAACTAGACCGGCGGGCACCATTGCTGCTGCGAGTGCAAGCGTAGCTGCAGGGTCTTTGGCCTGCTGGCACGGAGAGCCGCCACCAACGGGAGCCGTGGCGTATTGCGTCGAGTCCGCAGAAACTCTCTTAGACATAGCCGTCAAATGCAACGCGCGCGTCAACGGTCTGAATAATTTCGGCTACGACCAGCGCATCAGCGCGCTAAATCCTCGTTTAGATATCAATAGCCTTCCCGTCGGCCTGCTGCTCTGGATACCCGCTGACCAGAGCAACGCGGAATGCCACGGAACTGTGACGGCGCAGCCTCTCCCGCCCCCAACCCAGGTGCCGCCATGAACGCCGCTGCGCCGAGCGGCGCTCGTTATGAGGTGCTGGACCTGCTGGGCGAGGGCGGGCATGCCTCGGTCTATCGCGTGCGCGACCGGACATCCGGAAACGTGCTCGCGATGAAAGTGCTGCTGCCGCAATTCACCCGCGACCCGGAGCTGCTGGAGCGCTTCGCTGCCGAGGCGGACGCGTTGAAGCGGCTGCGCCACCCCAATATCGTCACCGTGTTCGATATCGGCGGCGACGAGCGCTGGCCGTTCTTCACGATGGAGCTGATCGATGGTCCTACCCTCGCCGAGCTGGTCGCCTCCGGACAGGGGCTGCCTGCGGACGTGGTGCTCAGCCTGATGAAAGGGCTCTGCAGCGCGATCGACCATCTGCACCGGCACCGGCTTGTGCACCGCGACATCAAGGCGGCGAACGTGATGCTGGGCTACGGCGGCCGGGTCGTGCTGATGGACCTCGGCATCGCCCGCCTGCTGGATAGGAAGGGCCACACCCGCGACGGCGCCAGCCTGGGCACACCCGAGGCGATGTCGCCCGAACAGGTGCGCGGAGAGCCCGTCGGCCCAGCGGCGGACATCTACTCGACCGGCATTCTCGCCTACCAGCTGCTTGCCGGCGAGCCGCCGTTTTCGGGCGACACCGGCGCCGTGCTGCACGCCCATGCCTACGGGCGTCCGCCGCCGTTGCAGATTATCCGGCCCGATCTGCCGCCGGCGATATATGACGCGGTCGAGCGGGCGCTGGCCAAGGATCCGGCCGGCCGGCCTGCAACGGCGACCGACTTTGCGATCGAGCTCGCCGGCGGGTATATTCCGGAACCGGTTCCTGTGGAGATCGAGGTGCAGAACGAGGGTCCGCCGCAGCGCACCACTAACCCTCGGATGTTGTTCGGCATTATGCTCGCCGCGATCATCTTCGCGCTCCTGCTCTCGCTCGCCATCAGCCTGGTGGCAGGATAGAACATGAATAGTCAGGTGGGAGCAGGGGGATGAGGGCTCGGGCCAGATAGCTTTCGGAAGACTCTCGGACAGATCACAGCAAAGGAGTACTCGACATGGCAGACCTGTGGAACTGGTGGTTCGGCTGGGGCGCCCTCGTTTTCCTGGTGGCGACCCTGTTCATTGCGGCGCTGGTGCTGTTCGAGTCGTTGCAGCGGCGCCACTCGGTCGCCGCCTGGCAGATCGGCGTGATTGCGCCGCTGCTGCTGATCCTGCCTTCGTTCTTCTTCAAGATTGG
>JBBRGK010000692.1:0-1609 GCA_038240805.1 Dehalococcoidia bacterium
CGATCACCTCGGGCAGCACCCACCAGGCCACAGAATCCGGAACGGCCGGCTGGGAAGTGCTCAACAACGCCACAGGCACGCCGTGGCTGGGAGATCTTGCCGAGATCCTGATCTTCGACCACGCCCTCAACCTCACCGACCGGGCCGCCGTCGAAGCGTACCTGAGCCAGATCTACGGCATTGCTGTTCTGGCGGCGTAGGTTCGCGGTCCGGCAATTGAAAAAGGAGTACGCCAGTGGCGGCCAATATAAATGAGTACGTGGGCAAGGTGCGGCAGGACCTCGAAGATCCGAATCCGCCGGCGGCGATCTGGTCGGATCTCGATCTGCAACGCCATGTTGGCCACGCCGTGACCGAGTACCAGCTCTGGAAACCGCAGGAGATCCTGCTCAGCTCCCTGGCGTTGACGCCGGGCAGCCGCACGATCGACGTCTCTGCCATCACCACGCTGATGCGGGTCGAGGCGGTCGAGTATCCGGTCGGGCAGTGGCCACCCGTCTACGTCCAGTTCCAGCAATTCGGAACGACGCTCACCCTGTTCCTCGATGGAGCGCCTGCTGCCACCGACCCGCTCGGGGTTAACCTCTACACCGTGCAGCGGCACAACGTGACCAGCAGCGCCTGCACGATCGACCCGGCAGACGACGAGGCGATCATTGCCGGCGCGGTCTACTTCGCGGCGGCTGAGTACTCGTTCAAGACAGCTGGCCAGATCAACGCTGCCGGACCCAACACCTGGCTGCGCTACCGCGACCTCGCGCTGGACAAAGCGGTCGAGTTTCGCGGCTACCTGGCCATTGTTCGCGCCCGCATCACAAGCCAGCGGGCCTATGCTCCGTCGGAGCCGAAACAGTCGCGGTACGCGGTCGAAGCCCCGTGGCGCGGGTAGCGGCGCGGCCCTCATCACCCCAGCCCTCTTCCCCCAATTCTGGGGGAAGAGGGCGATCCGCCGGTGTCGGATGGAATGTCGCTGATATTGCGGAGACCAGTTCTGGGATGCCCGTCGCTGCAACCCCGGTCGTGCAACACAGCCAAAGGAGCGTCCTTTCTCCCAGGATTGGGAGAAAGGATAAGAGAATGGAGGGCGCTTCGAGACGAAAGCAAATTCCCGCCATTGAAAGGAACGGTTGCCATGCTTGACCGCACGATTCGGTATCTCTTCCCGCTGATATTCGTGCCAGTCGACCAGGGCGGCAAATGGCCGGGCGGCTACATTACCGCCCTGGACACAGCGGTCGATGCAGCGCTTGACTGGTGGACGGACGCGCTCGGCTTCTGCCCCTTCGCAGCTGCTCCCACGATCGCCATCGGCGGCATCCATCCCCGCGCGGAGTACTCTGCCCACCCGGACACACAGGAGTTGATCCGAGTCGAGCTCGCCCGCTACTATCCGGAGCTCGCCGGCGGCGTTGACGCAGGCGTGGTTTACGCCGTCTACGCCTGCCTCGGTGCAGACCCGTACAACTGCCCCGGCAATGTCATCGGCACGTCCAACGTCGCCGGAGACGGGCCCCGCGTCCTCATCGTCCAGTCCTCTGGTTCGCTTGATGCGTTTCTCACCGGCAACAACGAAGCAGACCCGGCCACCGGCTCATGCGCCGCACAGATC
>JBBRGK010000693.1:0-1609 GCA_038240805.1 Dehalococcoidia bacterium
CAGGCCGCGCATCAGCTCAATCTGGCTGACCTCATGCTGCAGGAGCGCGTTCTCCGCACCGATGCGGGCGGTGACTTCCTGGATCTCTTTCTGGTCGGTCGTCGCGCCGGCCCGGCGCATCAGGCTGTTGATCTGTGCCACCCGGTCCTTGGCCTTGGAGAGCGCGTCCTCCATGAAGGCTTTCTGCTGGTACGGCTTGGCCAGGGTGCTCTGGCAATTGGTGCGCTTACTGGCGTCATCGACGTCCATACAGTTGTAGGTCATCTGCGCGTCGCGCAGCGTCTTCGACGCTCCGCCCAGCATGCCGTAGCCACCAGACTCCAGGCTGCGAACCAGTGTGTTCGCTTCGCGGGGGACGTAGTTCTGCAGCGTAGGGTTGTTCAACACGTCTCCGAGTGACCGGGCGTTTGTGGTCGACTCGAGCTGCCGACCGAGGCCGATGATCTGCTGATACTGGTTCTGGACCTGCGTCATGCTGTTCATGACGCCCTGAATCGCTTGGGCGAGCGAGGCGACATCAATCACGGGAATGCCTGCGCGCGCTGGGGCGCTGGCGCACAGCATCACCAAGCCGGCTGCGAAAGCAGCCAATCCCGAACGGAGCCTTGAACGATTCATGAGCGGTGCTCCCCTGGTTTGAAAACGCGGTTGAAACTTCATGTCGAAACTCCGCCTCGCTGGGCGACTCGCTGATATGCGGCACGGGTACCGCCTGCCACTGAACCGCCTGCCGAGCCCACTGCGCCGGCCGCTCTGCCGGCGACGTAGGCAGCACCGCCACCGCGTGACATGCTTCCACCGCCGCCTGCTGCACCGCTGCCTCCGGATCGACCACCGCCCATCGCACGCATGGCAACCATCGAGTTTGTGACCATCTGAGTACCGCTCTGGATCGAAGCTCCGCCTGTCAGGCTGGACGCCAGCGATGGCGCCTGAAACAACACGATCCCGAGAAGACACATCACTGCGAGATAGGTCCCAGCCGCTTCGAGGGCACCCACTGAGCCCGGCACGCCAGCGACGAACGCTGTCCCGTCACGTATCGCCGCTAGGACTCGGTCCGAAACGTAAAGTGACATGCCCAGAGCAAAAAACACAAACCATGACAGCACGATCGCGCTGAGGACGAATGACAGCCAGCTATCGAAGAAGCGCGCGGTTGACTTAAACAGGAGACACAGGATTGCAAGGGGTCCGATGGCGAGTGCAAACGTCAGGATGAGCTTGCCCAGGAGCCCGACGAACGCGCCGAGAACAAGGAAGATCGTTGTGCCCAACGAGAACAGGATGCTGGCGAGCACGAGGTCAAGCCGAAAAATTCCCGCGTCTCTCCAGAGCAGGGCAAGTTGCTCGTTCGCCGCCGTGTTGGCCAGGTCCAATGCGCCGAATGCGGTGGCAGCTGCGGCCGCCCTTGGTGCGACAAACAGAACGGCCAAGCCGTCCTGCAGTCCGGTAGCCCAGGCCACAACATTCCCGCTGTAGTACAGCCCCGGCAGAGCGAACGACAGGACCGCACCAACCTTGACCATCTTCCAAGCGAAGGTGCCAACCGGCTCGGACGCCTCGCCGCGCATCACCGCGAGGCCGTAGATCGCTATGTAGATGGTGA
>JBBRGK010000694.1:0-1609 GCA_038240805.1 Dehalococcoidia bacterium
AGCGCAGCCGGGAGACGGACGCCGACCGGAAGATCACCGCCGACAACCTCGCCTACTTCGGCGATCCGGTCTACGAGTACGACATGAGCCAGGGAATGGAGGACGGCTTCCTCGCGGCATGTGAGATCGTGCGGCGCGACATCTTTTTGGGACAGCACGAGCAGTCGGAGCGTGAGACCGGCGTGGCGCAGGGCGACCTGGAGCAGAAGCGGCTGGTCGATGCGATCACCGGCGAGGTGCTTGGCGTTGCTGACGCGCGGGCGTTCTACAGCGCCGGCAGCTTCGAGGAGCGGCTGATTCTGCCCGACCGGGTGCAGGCGATGGCGGCGGACCTGTTTGCCTGCCTGGTGGCCAGCGGCGGTCCGCAGCAGAAAACGATCATCTTCTGCAGCAGCGACCACCACGCCGACGATGTCGCGGTCGCAATGAACAACCTCTACGCCCGCTGGTGCGCCGATAACGCCGTGCAGCCGCGCCAGGACTACGCCTTCAAATGCACCGCGGCCAGCGGCGGCGCCTACCTGACGGAGTTCAAGGGCTACAGAGGCAGCCACTTCATCGCCACGACGGTGGACCTGCTGAGCACGGGCGTCGATGTGCCAGCCTGCCGCAACGTCGTCTTCTTTAAATATGTGCGCTCGCCGATCTCCTTCTACCAGATGGTCGGCCGCGGCACGCGGCTGGACGCAGCCACGGGCAAGCTGATGTTCCGCGTCTACGATTACACCGACGCGACGCGGCTGTTCGGTGAGGAGTTCAAGACCCGGATTGCGACAGATATAAAGGAAGGCGATGCGCCACTGGATCCGCGGGAGCCGGAGCGCAAGATCGTGGTCGAGGGCTTCGATGTGCGCGTCACCGACGCAGGCCGCTACATCGTCACGATGGTGGACGGCAGGGCAACGCCGGTGACGGTGGAGCAGTACAAGGAGCAACTGGCGGCGAAGCTGGTGGCCGAGGCGCCGACGCTGGACGCGTTCCGCGATCGCTGGATCGTGCCCGCCGAGCGCCGCGACCTGCTGGCGGGCCTGCCCGATGCTGGCCGCTCGGCCGCGCTGGTGCGGACGCTGGAGGAGATGCAAAGCTACGACCTTTACGATGTGCTGGCCGACCTCGGCTATGGCCAGGCGCCGCACACTCGCAGCGCCCGCGCGGGGGCGTTCGAGTACAAGCACGAGCGTTGGCTGGGTGCATTGCCGAAGCCGACGGCGGCCACCCTCCGCGCCCTCACAGCCCAGTTCGTCCGCTCCGGCACGGAGGGACTGGAAAACCCGAACGTGCTGCAGACCCCCAGCGTGCTGAAGGCGGGCGGCCTTATCGCCCTCAAAGCGCTCGGCAAGCCCGCCGCCGAAGTCCTGCAAGAAACCAAAGCGAGGCTCTTCGCCGCATGACGACCGCAGACAGAGCAGTTTCCTCGCCGGGGCGGGAGTTGCCGGAAGGCTGGCGTTGGGCGCGGCTGGGGGATGTGTGCCAGCAAGATCGGCAAACGATTGATGGTGACACAGCCGAAGCTAGAGATCGCCCTTACCTGAGTCTTGAGCATATTGAGGGCAACACTGGCCGAATACTGCGTGATCCATCCTCGGTCGCCGAAGACGAGGGCAAGAGC
>JBBRGK010000695.1:0-1596 GCA_038240805.1 Dehalococcoidia bacterium
CCAGCAAGGCGTCCGGGGCGCTGCCCATTTGTGTACAGTGACAACATGGCGAGGCGTTGGGTCCGCGCACGTGGGAGTTCGTAGCTCCCGGATCGCGTTCTCTCATACCGCTTGAACGCACTGCACATACAAATGAAGGCGCACGAGGTTCACCATGCGGCTCGGCAGCGTGGCACGGCTGTTTCGCTATCCGGTTAAGTCGATGTGCGGCGAAGAGTTGACGCAGACCCCGATCGGCCTGCAGGGGCTGCCGGGCGATCGGCGCTACGCCTTCGTGCAGGCGGAAAGCCACAGCGCCTTTCCCTGGCTTACGGCGCGGCAAGTAGCAGAGATGCTGCGCTACCGACCCCGGTTCGAGGGCGGCTTCGACGGCGAAGGCCGCGAGCCAGCGCTGTTCGTGGAGTTGCCCGACGGCCGGCGGCTGCGCGTCGATGATGCCAACCTGCAGCAGGAGCTGGAGCAAAAGCTGGGCAAGCCGCTATTCCTGCTGCGCGATCACCGCGGCAGCTACGATGTCGGCCAGGTGTCGCTGTTCAGCCTCGACACCGCCGCCGCAATTGCTGCCCGCGCCGGCCGCGAGATCGATCCGCGCCGCTTCCGCGCCAACCTGTATCTTCAGCCGGATGTTGGCGCCATCCCTGAGGCCGAGTGGCCCGGCTCAGTGCTTGCCATCGGCCCCGAGCTGCGCCTCGCCGTCACCGAGGCCGATGAGCGTTGCATGATGATCAACTTCGACCCCGACACCGCCGCCAGCGACCCCGCCGTGCTCAAGGCCGTCGCCGCCGGCTTCGGCAACCGCGCCGGCGTCTATGCCTCCGTACTGCGCCCAGGCCGGGTCAGCCTCGGCGACCCCATCGAGATCGTGGGCTGAGCCAAGCAAATCGTCGCAGTACGCGGCGAAGTCACGCACTCTTCTCGATCTCTACCAGAGTCAGAATCCCCGCAGCGCAGGCCACTTCCACATAACCGGCCCAGTCAATGAAATCGACGTCACAACCAAGCTCGCCCCGATTGAAGCGCACGATGAACTGTTCACTCCCCATGCCGTACTTATCTTCGAATGCGAGCAGTTCGGCGCGCACCATGTCATCCGTCAGTTCGGTCACTTCTAGCTCGTACTTCAAGTCCATGACGAAACCTTCCATCGGTGCGCGTGTGCCGGCAATGGCGTCAATGCATGAGGGGCGGCGGCCGGGCGCCCTGCCGTGGCATCACGGAGGTGTTACGGCCCCGGATTCCTCTTCAGTTTACCACCGACTTATCGGCGGCCGAGATCGTGGACTGAGCCAGATCAGCACGTGCCAGCATGCGGCGTCCCGACCGCTCAGGCCGCAGCGGCGATGGCAGCACGGCGATGCCGCCAGTGGCCTGCCAGCACCAGACCAGCGGCATTCAACGCCAGTACCAGCGCCCACAACCAGCCACGACCGAAGGCAGCCACGTCGTAGGATGCATAGAGCGCCAGCCCGGAGACGATCATCACCACGGCTGCGCTCTCCAGCGCGATCGGCGCCGCGAGACGGCGCCGCAGCAGCAGCAAAATCAGCGACGCCAGCCCGAACGCGGCGATGTAGACCGCCGCCGTCCGGTTGCCGG
>JBBRGK010000696.1:0-1596 GCA_038240805.1 Dehalococcoidia bacterium
CCTCACCGGCGCCGGCATCCCGGTTTTCCTGCTCATCGGCAACCACGACCTGCCAAACGCGATCTCACGCGCCAGCGCTCTGGAGATCTTCCAGACGCTTGCCGTCGAAGATGTGTACGTGGGTTCCAAAATCGCAACTACCGTCGTCCCGACTCGCAGCGGTCCTGTCCAGATCGTCTCAGTGCCGTGGCCAAACCGCAGCACTCTACTCAGCCGCGACGAGTACCGCAGCCTGGCTGTGGACGAAGTTGATCGAAAGATCGAGGAGTTGCTTGCGCAGCTAATCGAGCAGCAAGCAGAGTCGCTCGACCCGCTGGTGCCATCGATTCTCACTGCGCACATCGCCATGCACGGCTCGAAAGTAAAGACCGGCAGCGAGGATTGGATGACCGTCGGCCGGTTCCCAGCTCTGATGCCGAGCACGCTGGATCCCGATCGGTTCGACTACGTGGCGCTTGGCCACCATCATATCCAGCAGCAGGTTTCGCAGCGTCCGCCGATGTACTACGCCGGCAGCATGCAGCGCGTGGACTTCGGTGAAGAGAAGGACGACAAGGGTTTCATGGTCGTGGCGCTCGATCCGGAACAACCGGCAGGGCAGCGGGTCACCGATGTACAGTTTCACACCGTCAACGCCCGGCGATTCGTCACAGTGGAAGTGACGGTCAGAGGCGACGATCCAACCGCCGAGGTGGTCACCGCTATTCATAAGGCGAACGTTCGCGACGCTATCGTGCGGGTGCAGATCGCCCTGACGGCGCAGCAAAACGCCGCGCTGCGTGACAACGAGGTTCGGGATGCCCTCGGTCCGGCCCACGTCGTCGCGGCCGTGACGAAGACGCTGGCGCACGAACATCGCCGGCGCGCGTTCGACGACAACGCTCCTGAACGCATGGCGCCACTGGAAGCGCTGCGACGGTACTTCGAGCTCAGTGAGCGGGCACCTGATTATCAGGAACAACTGTTGGCTCACGCACGAACTATCATCGAAGGCGAGCCGGACAGAACTGAGCCTCCGGTCCGTTGAACTCCCGCAGAAGACAGCAGGTTCCCGGCACCCGCCTGCTTTAGAATATCTGTGCGCCCCGGTACTCAACTCTGCACCCCAAGGAACCCGTCATGGTGCCCACCCGCCTCTCCATGCGAAATTTCCTCTGCTATCGGGAGAACTGCCCGCCGCTGGACTTCGCTGGCATCTCGCTGGCATGCCTCAGCGGTGAAAACGGGCACGGCAAGTCGGCATTGCTCGACGCAATCACCTGGGCGGTCTGGGGCCAGGCGAGGGCGAAAAGCGACGACGAACTGATTCACACCGGGCGGCTGGACATGGAGGTCGAGTTCGACTTCCGTGTAGGCGAGGTCCTCTACAAGGTGTTGCGTAAACGGCGTAAAGGCGCGGCCAACAGCCCCGGCCGCACGTTGCTTGAGTTCCAGGTGCTTTCAGCCGGCGACTGGAAGCCGCTGACCGGGAACACAGTGCGTGACACGCAGGCTCGAATCATCGAGGCAGTGCGGCTTGATTACGACACGTTCAGGAACAGCGCCTTTCTGATGCAGGGCCGCGCCGATGAGTTTACGCTCAAGGCTCCCGGCGAA
>JBBRGK010000697.1:0-1589 GCA_038240805.1 Dehalococcoidia bacterium
GAGAGCTATCGCAGGCTACCCGAGGTTGTCGAGGAAGCTCAGCACGCGTTGCTTGAGCAGCGTCGAGGCATCCTCGTCGTAGTCGGGCAGGCTGTTGTCAGCGAACAGGTGTCGATCACCGGGGTAGAGGAACAGCTCCGCGCTCTCGATCGTCTCGGCGAGCTGGCGGGCGACGTCAACGTCGCCCCACTCGTCGGCCTCCATCGTGTGGATCTGGAGCGGAACGCCCTCCGGCCAGGGTCGGCCGAACTCGGAGGTCGGGACACACGCGTGGAGCAGCAAGGCTCCTTTCGCGCCCGGACGGGTCTGGGCCAGCATCTGTGCGGGCATCACGCCGAGCGAGAACCCCGCGTAGACGATCTCGTTCGGCAGGCCGTCCGCGGCCAATCGACCGCGCTCGATGATCGTGTCGAAGCCGACCTGCTCGGCGTAGCGAACGCCATCCGCGAGTTCGGTGAAGGTCTTGCCGTCGTAGAGATCCGGGGCGTGAACGACGTGTCCGGCAGCGCGGAGTTCATCGGCGAATGAAAGATACCCCGCCGTCAGTCCCTGTGCATGATGGAAAAGCAGAAGCTCAGCCACGTCCGCAACATAGCATAGCTTTCGAAGCGCCACCAGCAGCTGGGCGAGGTTGTCAAACGCCCTGCCTGTATGGCCAGGGCTACGGCAGCCGGTAAATGCGCCGGGCCGTGTCGTGGAACATAGCGGCACGCTCCGGCGCCGAGAAGCCGGCAGAGAGCTTCTTGAACTGGTTCCAGAGAACGGTGTACGAGCAGGAGAGCCGGTCCACCGGGAAGTTGCTTTCGAACATGCAGCGCTCCGGACCGAACTGCTCAATCGCATAGAGATACCAGTCGCGGTTCGCGGCCAGCAGCTCGTCGGAGGTCGGCGGGCGCTCACGCTCGCTCCAGCCAAAGCCGTTGAGCGCCATCTGCAAGCCGCCGACCTTCATGACAACGTTCGGGCAGGCCGCCGCCGCTGCCAGGTCTATGCACCACTGCGCAAAGACTTCATCGCGCTTGCCGGCATATGGTCCGACGCCGAGCGGCCCGCCGAGGTGATTCAGTACGATCACCGTGTCGGGGAAGGCGCGAGCGAGGTCCGTCAGCTCCGGCAGTTGCGGATGGTACAGCCAGGCTTCGAAGGTCAGCCCGTAGGGGCGAAGCTGGGCGAAGCCGCGCCGAAACTCCGGGTCGATCAGCAGGTGAGCGGGCAACGAGGCCGGCTGATTCGGCAGCACGCCCGGCTCGGCCCAGGCGGCGCGATGGCGGATGCCCCGGAAGCGCTGCGGGCTCGCCGCAAGGTGCGCCTCAAGCACCGGCGCTACCCGGTCGCCGAGGCGCAGATCGGCACTGGCGACGATGCCAGTGGCCACACGCAGATCGCCGAAGCCGCCGCTCGCGCTCTGCGCGGCCGCGCCCTGCACCCATTCCGTCTCGCCCACCGGACGTAGCTCTTCAGGGCCGGCGGCGCGGTACATCGAGTTGCATTCGTTGACCACCGTCTGGCGCACGTTCCGCCCGGCCTGGTCGGCGAGCAGATCGTCGAGCACGTAGACGTTGCCGCGGCGGCTCCAGAGGTGATGGTGC
>JBBRGK010000698.1:0-1571 GCA_038240805.1 Dehalococcoidia bacterium
GGGGTCGTACTCTCTGAGGTTCTGCGGCGGCTCGCCGTTCGGGCCGGCAACTATTCGTGCCGCCAGGTGCGGCGGCAACTCGTCGGGAGCCGCCTGCACCATGCCAGCGTAGTCGCCAACCGACCACTGGTCGCCGAGGTACTTACTCATCAGGGCGAACTGGTGGCCGATGCCCTGGCGGATCGAGCTGCCGTAGGCGGGGCTGGTCTCCGAAGCGAAGAGCGGCGGATCCTCGTAGTGAGCCCCACGGACCTGCCCGGGCATTGCGTAGGCAGACAGCCAGGCCGCCAGCACACCGCCGGACGACAGCCCGCTGACGATCGTCGGGCGGCCGATCGCCAGCGCGATGAACCTGGTGAGGTCGTTGCCGAAGTTGTCCCAGGTGTAGCGCCCAGGCGTTCGGCTCGAGCGGCCCTGACCGCGCAGGTCGACGGCAAACGCCTGGAAGTGCTCGCCCAGCAGCGCCAGCGCCTTTTCGTAGCCCCACCAGGATTCGGTCTGCCCGGGGATCAGCAGGAGCGCCGGCAGGTCGGGCGAGCCTGCAGTGACATAGTTGATCACCGCCTCACCCGTGTCGCAGGTCCGCTCTTCGTAGGCGTGCGCGATGTAGGTAGCGTCGGGATTCGAGGGGCCGTAGCGCATGGTTCTCATTGCAGATCCTCGCAGATCCTCGCAGATCCTCCCGGGGGCGTGTCATTCAGCGGGTCTGTCAGTCTACGGGCTCGTTCAGGAAGCGGTTAACCAGGCGGGCGCCGTCGGTGCGGTCGGCACGGGTATGCGCCATCTGCAGATTACGAGGGCCGGAGGCGAGATAGAAGCGCTCATACAGCTCGACGCGGTTGCCGAGTGCGCTGCTGGTGAAATCCCACGCCAGCCGGAAAATGCGCGAGCGATCGGCGGCAGAGACATCGCCGGCGCCACGCAGGTAGTGATCGATCAGCGGCCGCAGCCCCGGATTCGCAAGCATGCCGGACGAGGCGACGGCGAGCAGGTTGTGGCTGCCGATGAGTTGCAGGATCTCGTTGACGCGCGGAAACCACTGCGGCAGCGTGGCGCGGAGGGCGCTGAGCGGCCGGTGATCGGGGAACCAGCCACCATCCTCGAACTCGCGCCCCTGAGCCTCGGCGGTAAAGATGGCGGTGCGGGCGAACTCCGCCATGCACCAGATCTCGCCCAGCATTTCGGCCGTCTGCGGGCGCTTGTCGTTCAGCGCCTCGGCCATGCGCGTGCCCAGCTCATGCGCAAACTCCAGCTTCGTGTGGGCGCGGATCATCGTCTGCTGGCAGACGTTCGGCGTCCACGAGGTCGATAGCGCCCGGTTGTAGACCTCCAGGTTGCCGTCGATGAAGACGCGCGCCTTCGGGATCTGCACATCGTCGAAGATGACGATCCCGTCCTGCTCATCGAAGCGGCTGGAGATCGGATAGTCGAACGCGTT
Organism: Dehalococcoidia bacterium; assembly: GCA_038240805.1. GTDB lineage: Bacteria > Chloroflexota > Dehalococcoidia > CAUJGQ01 > CAUJGQ01 > JBBRGK01. The sequence goes on from JBBRGK010000698.1 coordinate 1,439, forward strand.
GCCCTCGCGCGTGTAGCTGTCGCGGCAGAGAAACTTGAGCCCCGGCGTGTCCATCGGGATCGAGAAGGCGAGCGCAAACGCCTCAGCCCCGGCGACGAGCGGATGGCTGGGATAGACCGAGATCTCGTCGGAG
>JBBRGK010000699.1:0-1569 GCA_038240805.1 Dehalococcoidia bacterium
CCCGGCAATCGGTGCCTATCGGTTCACCGCAGCGCAGTCAGCGCTGGAACTCGCGGACCGCTGGTTCCCGATCTACCCGCCGCAGACCCTGCTCGTGGACCGTGCGCCGCTCATGTCGCAGACAGTTGCCCTGCCGCGAACCGGTGAAGGGCGCTCACTCGCTACGGCGATTCCGGTAACCGGATTGCTGGCCGGCCTGCCGCTGATCCTGTTCCTCCGTCTGCGTAGCACTCCTGGACTCCGGAAGGGGCCGCCATGTTGACGGTGGAGGCCGTGACCAGGCGTTACGGCTCGGCTCTGGCGCTAGATGCGGTCTCGCTGCAAGCGTCCACGGGACAGGTCGTGGCCTTGCTGGGTGCAAACGGAGCGGGCAAGAGCACGCTACTGCGATGCATCGCCGGGCTCACCCGCTTCGAAGGGCGGATCCTGGTCGGCGGGATCGATGTCGCGCGCCACGGGAAGGAGGCCCGTCGACTGATCGGCTATCTGCAGCAGCAGCAGGCGCTGCATCCCGACCTGACCGTCGCGGAGACCGCAGTGTTCTACGCTAACCTCCGCGGGCTGGGTAGTGAGCAGGCACGAGCCGCCGTTGAGTCTGCCGGGCTGACCGAGCATGCCGGCAAGCGTGCGGGGGCGCTCTCGGGCGGCATGCGCCAGCGGCTGGCGCTGGCGATCGCGCTGCTGGCCGATCCACCGCTCCTACTACTCGACGAGCCGTTCTCCGGACTCGATACCGCCGCCCAGACAGAGCTGCGCGAGCTGGTACAGCAGCAGAAGGGCCGCGGCAGAACGATCTTGCTGTCTACACACCGGCCGGAAGACCTGCCCTACTTCGCCGATCGGGCCCTGCGGCTGGAACAGGGGCGGCTCACCGCCGATGGTTCCGTGGCCGACATCGCCTTCCGCGGGGCATTTAGCAGCCGCCTCCACCTCCGGCTCAACGGCAATAGTAACGAGGCGGTCCCCGTGATCGCCGCTAGCTGGCCCGACGGCTCCATGGAGCGCCGTGGAGAATGGACCATCGTGGCGTGCTCCGACGCTGGCAAACTCCGCATCCTCGAGGGGCTCAACAGAAGCGGTATTCCGCTCCTCGACTTCCGGGTCGAACCGGCAGAAACGCGGTCCGGCCCCGGCTTTCGGAAAGCGGACCAGGGAGCGTAGCTATGGGCGCAACGGTGGTTATCCTGCGCAAAGAGGTCAGGGACGCCGCACGGAGTCGGTGGCTCGTAGCCTTCGCGGGTGCGTTCACGCTGATGGCGCTCGCCTACGCTTCGCTGGGCGTTACCGGTGGCGGCGGTATCGTCAGCCAGGGTTTCGACCGCACGACGGCCGGGCTCATTAACCTCAGCCTGCTACTGGTGCCGATGCTGTCGCTCGTGCTCGGCGCCGGCAGCATCGCCGGTGAGCGCGAGACCGGCACGCTCGCCTCGGTGCTCGCACAACCGGTCTCGCCACGTGAGCTGCTGATCGGAAAGTACCTGGGCCTCATGCTCGCCGTCTGGATGGCGATTGCTTTCGGGTTCGGCGCTACCGGCCTGGTGCTTGCCTTGATTGCGCCCATGAGCGATA
>JBBRGK010000700.1:0-1568 GCA_038240805.1 Dehalococcoidia bacterium
CCTCTCGGTAGTAAGCGAAGCTGTGGTCCACGGGCGCAGCACGGTCCAGAACGTGTCCAAGTACGTCCTGATGGGCTCAAGCTCGAATTTCGGCAAATATGTTCAGCATGGCCGGGGCTGCGTTGTTCCTGCCTTTCCTGCCCATGCTGCCGATTCAGATATTGCTGAACAACCTGCTTTATGACTTGTCGGAGATCGCGATCCCGTTTGATCGGGTCGATCCGGAAGCTACGTCCCGGCCGGTGAAATGGGACGTGAAGCTGATCGAGCGGTTCATGCTGGTATTCGGGCCGGTCAGCTCCGTCTTCGATTTACTAACCTTCTACGCTTTGCTGCATCTGTTCGGCGCCGGCGAGGCGCTGTTTCAGACCGGCTGGTTTCTTGAGTCGATCACAACCCAGGTACTGGTGGTCTTCGCCATCCGTACCCGGCGGCGATTCTTCCGGAGCAGACCGCACGGGTTCCTCGTCGCCATGGCCCTCGGGGTTGTCGCCGTCGCGATCGTTCTCCCTCTTCTCTCCGTGGGCCGATGGTTCGGCTTCGTTGCGCCGCCGCCGCTGTTTTTCGTCTTCCTTGTCGGCGCGACGGCGGCGTATCTGGCGCTCGTCGAAATCACCAAGAGCTTTTTCTATCGCGCTAGCACCGGAAGCCAAGGCTGATTGCCACGCGATACGGAGGAAGCACCAACAATGCCAGGACGCCAGATAGAACGACACCGCACGGGACGGATGGGATGGCTGCGGGCTGCAGTATTGGGCGCGAATGACGGAATTCTTTCAACATCGAGTATGGTGCTGGGTGTCGCAGCCGCGCATGGGAGTCGCAGCAACGTATTGGTCGCGGGGATTGCCGGCCTTGTCGCGGGGGCTATGGCGATGGCTGCGGGCGAGTACGTGTCTGTGCACTCACAGGCAGACACCGAACAGGCCGACCTTGCGCTTGAGCGCGCGGAACTCAGGGCAGACGATGAGGGCGAGCATACGGAACTGATGGCGATCTACGTTGGGCGCGGGCTTGATCCGTCACTGGCAAGACAGGTCGCGGACCAACTCATGGCTCATGACGCTCTTGGCGCGCATGCCCGCGACGAACTCGGCATCTCCGAAACACCGAGAGCCCGTCCGATCCAGGCTGCGTTTGCGTCGGCCGGCAGCTTCGCTGTTGGAGCAGGCATGCCTCTCCTCGTTACGGCCTTAGCCCCTGAGGCGAGTCTGCTTATCGCCGTGTCTGGACCCGAACCCCCTCCTGCTGCAGCACCTCACCACGCGCCAGTATGGACGCTTGGTCGATGATTGGGTGGCGTTGATCGGGCTTGACCCATCGGCATACGGCACGCACAGCATGCGTCGCACAAAGGTCGCGCTGGTCTACAAGCGGACCGGGAACCTGAGAGCCTGCCAGCTCCTGCTCGGGCATACGAAACTCGAAGCGCGGTCGCTATCTCGGCATCGAAGCCGCCTCGGCATCGTCATCGCCATCTCGATCGGTGGTCTGGTGGAAGTCGTTCCACTCTTCTACTTGAAGAGCACGATCGAGAAGGTCGAGGGCGTGCGCCCCTATTCGCCCTT
>JBBRGK010000701.1:0-1563 GCA_038240805.1 Dehalococcoidia bacterium
CACCATGAAGACATGGCTGATGCCTTCCTGCTTCAGCGCACCGAGTATGAACTGGATGGCGTTGCGGCTTGCTCATCGTATCATCCCCAGCTGAGCGGCGGTCGGCTTGCGCCCTTCGCTGACTGCCAACGCGGTGCGAACGCCGGACTCGATGGCGCCTTCGATCCAGGCATGCTTGAGCGAGGTGTGCTCGCCGGCGAAGTGTATCCTGCCGCCTTCGGGTTGCAGCAGATAGGGCATCACCGACTCGAACTGGCCCGGTGCGAAGATCGCCGCCTCGCCGCACGAGAACGGGTCCTGCATCCAGCTTTTGGTGATGCCGCCGACATGCAGCTTGCGTATGCCCTCGCCGTGCAGCCGGCACATGCCGTCGAGCGCGAACTGCAGGCGATCGGCCTCCGTCAGCGAGTCCCAGCGCAAGGCGTCCTCGCCCCAGACATAACTGGCGAGCACCACGCCGCCGCCCTTCGAACCCATGTCATGACTGGGATAGTAGATGTAACGGTTGGCAATGTCGGTGGTGCTGCCGCCGCCATAAATGTCGTCGTCCTGCTCCCAGAAGCGGCGGTTGAATTCGAGCAGCACCTTGGTGGCCGCATCGTAATGCAGTTCGCGAATCGCGCGCCGGCGCTGCGGCACGAACAGCGGGTCGGTGCGCACAAAGCGCAGGCTGGAAAACGGAATGGCGATGATGACCGAATCGGCGCTGTAGGTTTCGCCGGTGGTGGTGCGCAGATTAACCCCGCTGTCGGCTTCAAAGTTCAACGCGCTCAGGCGCTGGCCAAAGCTGATGCAGTCCTTCAAGGCGGGCAGAAAGGCCTTCGGCAACAAATCGTTGCCGCCCGGTATCTGCCAGTACCGCACCTTGTCATTGATGATGGCAAGCTCGATGAATGCCTGCACGAACGACGTCATCAGGCGCGATTCCAGATTGTTCAGCACCACGATCATCTCGATCGCTTCCTCGGAATACAGCGTCTGTTCCTTCAGGAAGCGGCGCACCGAAAATTCGCCGAAGCGTTCGATCACCACCGGCCACCGGTTCGGCGGATCGGCCTTGATGAAATCGCGCAGCGGTCCCAGCGCCGCGTCGAGCATTTGCTGCGAGGTCTGGCCGGCCTCACCGACCGGCAGCGGGAAATTCAGTTGACCGGCGGTGTAGGCGCTGCGCCTGATCTTCACGCCATTGACGAAGATGTATTCATTGTTGCGCGCCACCGGGTCGGCGGCGTTGCGCGTGGCGGGGTCGATGTCGACGTTGAAGAAAGGTTCGCGCGGCAGCTTGAACATGTCGGCAACGGCGCTGACGAGTTCGTGCTGGCTGGGGATGCGCATGGCGCCGGCTTCGGCATACAAATCGCCGCTGAAGGTGCGAAAGGTGTGGACGCGGCCGCCGACATAATTGTTGGCTTCCAGGATGCGCACCCTGTGGCCGGCGTTGCGCAGCAGATACGCCGCGGTGAGGCCGGCGATGCCGGCGCCGACGATGACCACGTCCTGCGCGGGTGCGGCCCGCGGCAGGCCGCGCTGGATAATCTGGACATACTCGGTGATGATTTCGTC
>JBBRGK010000702.1:0-1562 GCA_038240805.1 Dehalococcoidia bacterium
CCAGGTCATCAAATACCCTCGTAATACGTGGGTTCTCTTCGCGATCGGTCCAGCGATTCGTCCGAATGACTCGCTGTCACTGAATTAGACCATCCGCGCTCGGCACCGATGCGGTACCTTCGAATGAGATGAACGACCAGCAAGCGGTCCCGCGCACAACACCTGATTTGTACGAAACACTCCAGGTTAGCCCGAACGCCGATGCCGAGGTGATCGAAGCTGCCTATCGTGTGCTCGCGCGCCGTTATCATCCTGATCTGAATGAGTCACCGGACGCAACCGCCATGATGGCCCAGATCAACGGCGCCTGGGAAGCCTTGCGCGATCCGGAGCGCCGTGCAGCCTACGACCGGACACTGCAGTCGGCTTCTCCGAACGTGATGACCGCGCCGCCTCCGGCACACGGGGCAGCCTCGGCTACCGCGACCCAGGAGGGCACGGCCAATCCGCTCCTGGTCGTGGAACCGGCAGCGATATCTCTCGGCGCCCTTCGACACGGCACCCGACGATCGGTGGCTGTGGGCATCTACACTGAGCCGCCAGGGATTCGGGTGCAGGTTCGCGTGTCGGCCGGTTCGTCCTGGCTCGCCGTGTCGCCGGCCGTGTTGCAAGGCATCGATCAGGCGCGCATCGACATCGACGTGCGTACGACTCCCCTGAGACCGGGCATTCACAGAGGCACGGTCGAGGTCAGCACCAGTTGGGAAACGCGGCGGCTGCGGGTGGATGTAGACGTGCGGCCGGCGAGAATGCTTTTTCGCATCGCCGCATTTGCCCGCAATGGTCCCCACGGCAGCGGCTGGCGGAGCGGGACGATTGCCGCAACGCTTGCAGTGCTGTTGCTGCTTGCAATCGTCGCTGGCCTGGCGGTGCTTGCGATCGGGCGGTAATGGCCGACGAGCGAAGTTTACGTTTTCAAGGGCAAAACGTCTGGCCGGTGTGGTGGCGAGGCGGCGACCTGGAGTTGAACCTGCCGTAGCGTTCTCAACCCACTCTCGACGGACTACACGATAAGGTTCACATCTCCGAACTCATGCCAGAGGTAGCCGGCGTTCAACGCCTGGTCATAGGCGGATGCCAGGAGATCGGGCGGGATGAAGGCACTCAGCATGTCGAGATGGCTCGCTTCCGGCTCGTGGAAACCCGTGAGCAGGCCATCGACGGCACGCAGACGGTGTGAACCGGATATATAGACCCGCGTCAGGCCGTCGGCCTCGTGAACTTCTCCGCTCTCATCCGTTACCGTCTCAAGCGAGCGCACCACCGTGGTACCGACCGCGATCACCCGTCCGCTCCTGGCGCGAGCCTCATGAACGGCGGCCGCTGTGGCCGGCGGCACATGATATCGCTCCTCGTGCCCCAGCCGCAGCGCATCGATCTGATCATTGCGGAAGCTGCTGAGGCCGGTGTGCAAGGTAATAAATGCGGTCTGCACGCCGTGGCGACGTAAGTTCAGCAGGGTCTCCCAGCTGAATGGCCGGCCTGCGGACGGCATTTCTACGGATCCGGGCGACGCAGCGTAGACCGTTTGATACTCATCGATCGGCAGACCGGCGGGGACA
>JBBRGK010000703.1:0-1555 GCA_038240805.1 Dehalococcoidia bacterium
CGAAGAGGCGGCCGGTTTCCACGGCAACAACGAGAAGCTCTCCATCGAAAATTTGAACCTGGGCTGCGAGCTGACCTACGAGGTGGTACGCCGCTTCTGCAGCTGAACGGTCGCGGCCCTGACCGGACAAGGAGCCCTCGCGATGGCGATCGAGTTCCGGCCCGTGCGGGCCGATGAGATGACCCAGTACACCTATATGGACCATGTGGGCTTCGGCAACTCCACGGCCGAAGAGGAGCTGACACGCTCGCTGGAACGCAACCCGCTCCGCGCCGAGGATACCCTGGTCGCCTTCGAAGACGGCGAGCAGATCGCGCACATGGCCGCCCTTCCCTTCAACATGCGCTGGAATGGACGCGACATCGACTGCGCCGGCGTGGTCGATGTCACCACGCTACCGTCCCACCGCCGCCGCGGTCTGGTGCTTCAGCTGATGACGCGGTACTTCGCGCAGATGAAGGAACGCGGCCAGCCGGTGGCCATGCTCTGGGCATCGATGGCGGCGATCTACCAGCGCTTCGGCTACGGCATCGCCTACACGATGCGTTCCTACGACTTCGACCCGCGCCATCTCCGCTTGGTTGATGAGATCGACACCCCCGGTCGCATCCGGATGATTAAACAAACGGACGCGATTCCGCCGCTCGCCGCCGTCTACGAGCGCTTCGCCACACCTCGTACGTTGATGCTGCGGCGTGACGAGAAGTGGTGGCGGGACTGGGTGCTGCGCCCCTGGCGCCTGCCCCCCTGGCTGGTCGCGGTCTACGAAGAGAACGGCGAGGCACAAGGGTATGCGATTTACACGCCCGAGGTGAAGACGCCGGATCAGCCGGGTCCGTACCAGCAGCTGCAAGTAGTTGAGCTGGCCTGGAACAGCCCTGCCGCCCATCGAGCGCTGCTCAGGCTGCTTGCCGGCTACGATCTCGCCTACTCGGTTCGTTTCTGGCGCCAGCCCGATGACGATCCGCTGCTCTACCAGGCGCAGGAACCGCGGCTGCTGCATACCAACGTCCGCGATGGCACGCTGGTCCGAATCGTCGATGCGCAACGCTGCCTGCAGGAGCGCGGCTACGACGGCGATGGCCGGCTTGTTCTGGCCCTGCAAGACGAGCTTTGCCCCTGGAACAGCGGTGTCTACGAGCTCAGCGTCGAGGCCGGCTGCGCCACCGTGAAGCGCAGCGACGCCGAGCCCTCACTTTCGTGTTCAATGCGCGCGCTTGCGATCCTCTGCAGCGGCCGGCAGAGCGCGACCGAACTGGCACACATCGGCACGCTTGCGAGCACAGACACCAGCGTATTGCGAACAGCCGACGCGCTGTTCCACACCGCGTACGCGCCGTTCTGCGCCGACGGGTTTTAAGGACGGGGTGAGGTCAACGCCCCGGTCCATGCAGGGCCCGGCCGGCGAGTTCACCGGCAAAGGCGCCATCGCGGATCGCCGGGCGGCCGTTGACGATCACGTGGTGGACACCGGTTGAGTACTGGTGCGGATTGGCGTAGGTGGCGCGGTCTGCCACCGTGGCCGGATCGAAGACGGCCAGGTCGGCGAAGTAGT
>JBBRGK010000704.1:0-1546 GCA_038240805.1 Dehalococcoidia bacterium
CTGGTGCGCGGACAGCTTTCGCAGAGTCGGGTAACGCCTTTGCAGCTGGAAGCGACCACCCCACATTTCCCACGGCTGCGTGCCGCTGCCGCGCACCGCCACGAGCGTAGTTGCATCATCCGCCTCCCGCAGCACTGACCAGCCTGTTATGTCGGCCGGCCCATCCGACTGGCTCGCATGGTAGAACGGTTCAAGTGCGCCGCTGGCAGGCTCGAGCCAGGCTAGCACGGTGTTAAGGCCCGATGCAATCGCGACCGCCGCGCGCGGGGTGCCCGGAGATTGAAATAGGTCCCGCGCGCAGCTATCCTCTCCCAACACCAGGCGGCGTGGCTGACCGCCGGTGGCCGGCACCGACCAGACGGCCCACGAGCCCTGCAGGTTGTCGCTGACCGTTGCGATAAATAGGAGCGCGTCACCGGCGCCCGCCCACATGAGCGCAGTGGCGGTTCCGGCAAACAGGCATACCGTCTGCGGTGGGCCCCCTGCCAGGGCGATACGTTCGCAGACGATGCCGCGCTCCGAATATTCGATGCCTGGCGCCTCCCAGGAAATACAGGCGAGGGCATCGGAATGCGGCGACCAGGCGAGCTCCGCGATATGACGGGTGGGGGCGTGCACCGTGCGTACTTCGCCCGAGACAGCTTCCCACACGCGCATGCGCGCAACTTGCCGCCGCTCACCGAAAACGTCGGCGTCATCGCGTTCTTTCGCGCGTCGCTTGTCTTCGGTATCGGGTTCATCAGCACTCGTGAAGGCGATATGGCCGCCATCGGGCGACCAGGCAAAGGTGCAGACGGGCCGCTCGTTGCCGGGCAAGGTCAGCGGCCGTGCCTCACCTCCGGCCAGCGGGATCGCGTACAGCTGCGCGGTGCCGCGCCTAGCCCGGTCGGACAGAAAGGCAATCTGTGTGCCGTCGGGTGACCAACGGGGCCGGCAGTCTTCCGACACTCCGTTGGTGAACTGCCGTGGCGCTTCAGAACCGTCCACGGGAACCAGCCACAGTGCGCTCTGTGGATGCTCGCCCTGCTTGCCCATGGGCGCCACAACATACACTACCCAACGTCCATCCGGCGACAACTGCGGGTCGCTCAGCACGCACATGCCGGCGACAAGTTCGGGCATAAGCTCTGCCATAGTATCTCCTGAGGAAAGTGGCTTATTTTAGCGCAGGCGGCGCCAGCGGCAAACGCCTGCCCCATGTATAATCCAGTAAAACGAGGGTTACCCTGTGCCAAGACTGCTGCTGCGAGTTGTGAGGAAGGTTTGGATACCGTTGCTGCTCATCATTGCGGTTGGCTGCGCACCAACCGCTCCGCCGGCCCAGCCTGCGATGCCCGCGGCCCTGCCCACATCGACCGCCAGCGCGACCGTAACTGCCACACCCGTGCCGTCGGCAACTGCCACGCCCGTGCCGTCGGCGACCGCCACACCCGTGCCGTCGGCGACCGCCACGCAAAGCGCAACGTTCTCGCCTACGCCGACAAGCACGCCCACACCCCCTGCACGCGCCTTTGAACGCATCTTCATCATCATCTTCGAAAACAAC
>JBBRGK010000705.1:0-1542 GCA_038240805.1 Dehalococcoidia bacterium
CACTTTCTGCAGATCGCGGCCGCCCGTGGCGTGCTCCGTGAACAGCTGCCCGACAGCATCGCGATCGAACCAGCCTTCATCGAAGAGCGCGCCCGTAGCCAGCTGCTCGCGAAACAGCGGCAGCAGCGATCCCCGCAACCAGTCGGCAGTGGGCACCCGGAACGCGATCTTCGGGCGTTCGCTCTGCGTGGAGGGCACGGCACGACGCAGCAGCGAGCGCACGAGAAACTTGCCTCTGCCGCGCAGGTGGACTGAAGGGGGCACGCTCGCCGCGAACTCTGCCAGCTCGCGGTTGAGATACGGTGTGCGTACCTCAAGTGATACCAGCATGCTTGAGCGGTCGGCTTTGGCGAGGACATCGTCCGGCAGCCAGTGCTGCTGATCGTGGCGCATGAGCCAGTTCACGACTTCGTCCTGGGAACGTCCTGTCACTCCGGCCGGCCGTTGAATCACAGTGCCATCGCCGAGCGTGTCTCGCAGGGCGCAGCCGTAGAGCCGGGAGCGCATCTGCTGCCGGCCGCCCGATACCCAGCCGGCGCGGCGCTGGTTGAGACTTTCTGAAGCGAGCAGACCGCGAATCCGCTCGGCAGGCAAGCCGGGTACGGTTTGCATCAGCCGCTCGCTGGCGGCTGCCAGCGGCGCCGGCAGCAGGCGCCGGACCTGGTCGCTGCGAGCGAGCCAGCGATAGCGCGGATAGCCGCCAAAAAGCTCATCCGCGCCTTCACCGCCAACCGCCACCTTGACATCGCGGCGGGTGAACTCCGCCAACGCGTGGCTCGCGATCAGCGCCTCGTCGGCCAGCGGCTGATCCAGCGCGGACAGCGCCCGCGGCACCCGCCTGGCCACATCAGTTTCGGTCAGAATCAGTTCATGATGGTCGGCGCCGATGAGGTGAGCGAAACGCCTCGCCTCGGCGGTTTCACCGACGTTACCGACGTCATATCCTACCGTGAACGTTTTAACAGGTTCAGCTGAGTATCCGGCAACGAGTGCAGCGACGAGCGCAGAGTCGACGCCGCCGGAGAGGAAAACGCCGATCGGCACGTCGCCAGTCATGCGTGAGGCGACGGACCGCGTCATCAACAGTTCTGCCTCGTCCACCAGTTCGTCCACCGAACGCCGGTCGGTGAGGCTTCCAGCAGGCAGCGACCAGTAGCGATCGACCGTTGCTGTGCGTTGGGCATGGCGCCAGCGCAGGATGTGGCCGGGCGGCAGTTGCCAGACATCGCGCACGATCGTCTTAGGACCAGAAACATAGCCCTGGACAAAGATCTCGTCGATCGCCTCAGGCAGCAACTCCCGACTGATTTCGGGGGCGCAGAACAACGCCGTCAACTCGGAGGCGAAGGTGAGCACGCCATTCCGAATGGCATAGAACAGCGGCTTCTCTCCAAACCGATCGCGTCCCAGCAGCAACTCACCGATCCGTTCATCCCAGACGGCAAAGGCGTACATGCCCTCCAGAGCGTGAACCATATCAGCGCCGTATTCTTCGTAGAGGTGAACCAGCACTTCGGTATCGGACCGGTTGCTCAGCGTATG
>JBBRGK010000706.1:0-1537 GCA_038240805.1 Dehalococcoidia bacterium
CAGCAGCCAGAGCGGATCGTGCCAGTGACGCTGTTTTAAGGTTCACCGGCTTCAGAGGAATAGCAGTCACGCCGTCATCGGCATCGAAAACGTACGGCGTGAAGGTGGACTGCGCACCGGGGAGGATCGCACCAAGGAGACCCAGGCTACTGCCGATGTCAAATGTCTGGACTATGCGGCCGGTCGCCTCATCGATCACGCAGTACGCCTCAGTCCCTGAGTCCCGCGGGCGCTGGTGATACGTCCCGAAGACAATCCGCTGACCCGGCCGCCAGTCTTCGGTGTACACCAGCTCCGTCACGCGGCCGTCGCTCATGTACCAACTGCGGCCATCGAAGCTGAAGCTGAAGTCGATCTGCTTTCCCAGCCGCTTTGCGCGACTGTCCTGGCTAAGCTGCACGTGCTGTCCGTTCAGCATCGTTGCTACGACAAGCTGTACATCCGTCACGAGCAGATCATCATTCACCCGGCCCGTGACCGTGACCGTTTCGCCGGGGCCGGGGCGGCGGTTGGAAGCACGCAGATTCGCAACGACCGGCTGCAGATCCAGGTCCGATGCGGCTGCGACGGCGCTGTCAAACTCCCGCACCAGCGCCAACCAGCCCACGGAAGCCGGAAAGCCGAGTTTGCTGTATTCCTTCAAGTCCTGCTGGTGCGTGTCGCCGGCGGCAAGTGCGGCGATCGACAGCCCTCCAGGGGCCATCCCGTCGTAGCCGTGTCCGGCGACCGCATAAACCAGCGCCTGACTCAGCGCCAGCTGCAGGCTGGCCGCAGCCTGCTGAACCGCAGGCGCGCCCGACTCAACTCCCGCGTTTCGCGCCAGCGCCGCCAGGTCAAGCGCGTCACCCAGATCGCCAGGGCCGGCCGCTCCGAAGGCCGGGGTCTCTACTTCAGCCTGCAAAAAGACCTGCCCGATGCGCGATAGCCGCTCCGGCCGGTTCAACTGCGTACCATCGTTGACGTAGTGGCTCACCGCACTGACAAAGGCGGCCGTCGATGTGCCCACCGCGCCCAGCTTTTTCAGGTCCACAACGCTGAAGGTCGCATACAGCGCCTCGTCCGGTGCTTCAGCGTTCAGGCCAGCGAGGTAGGTATCGGCAATCATCCGAGCGAGATCAGTTGGGCTCATATCGGGCGTCGCCGCAAGCGCGTTTAACAATGCGGGATAGTTCCAGCCCAGGGAGGGCTCACTTTCCTCGGAGGCGGCCAGCAAAGATGCATACGGTTGCAGCGCCAGCCCGACTTCGAGACTTGCCATCAGACAGGCGTCAAAACCGATGATGTCCAGCGGAGCGTGGGCCTGGGTGAGCGCACGCTGAATCGCCGGGAGGTCCATGAAGCCTCCGGAGGCGTCGTCCTCGCAGCAACCCTGCCAGGCGCCTCCGTGGTCAGAGATATCCAGCAGATAATGTTGCGCCGGATAGGTGCGCTCGCCCCAAGAGATGAAATCGGCGAGCGTCGCCGGGTCGCTTGAGTCCACCTGCCCCAGGTCAGACTGTTCGCTGTAGCGGCCGTGTTGGACCAGCAACCGGTTGGT
>JBBRGK010000707.1:0-1528 GCA_038240805.1 Dehalococcoidia bacterium
GGGGGGTGAGGACTCGACTCGGTCGGAAGAAAATATGCAGTCTTCATCACGAATTGGTGTTAGACCCGGTCATTGCTGATCACGGTGGCAAGGTCCGACGCGGCCTCAGCGTCCGCCTTCCAGCGCGACATCTCGCCCTGCAACGCCGGACGCGTGGCGAGGTAGCGCAGCAGCGCCGCCAGCATGATGCGCTGGTCCCAGTAGTCTGTTACCTCCGTGCGCAGGTAGTCGCGCGCCGGCTTGGGATCCTGTCGCTCCACGGTCGTGGCGATCGCGAACAGCGCCAGCCGCAGCAGCGAGCCGGCGAAGCCGTCTTCACGCGGACGCAGGTCGCGGTTGCCGAACTCCGATGGCGTCTTCAGCCGGGTCTGGTTGGCGATCGCGCCCGCGAGCAGGTGCTTGTACTCGGTCACACCGAGGCCGCGGGCGAACTCCTGATAGACGCCTTCGCGGTACTCGCCGTGCGCCTCGATCTCAACGCCCTTGCAGTAGAGCCGTTCTTCCGGCGAGAGCCGCTTCCAAACCGTGCGGTCGAGGCCATCGGGCACAAGGTAGTCGGAGGCGATCCGCACTGCCCGCTCGATCAGCCCGGTGAGGCGGGAGCGCTCGCCTTTGCCGCTGCCGCGTTGCAGCTCGCGTACGACGTCGATGTCATCGATCCGCTCGTAGGCGGTCAGCACGCGCAGGGCGGCGGCGTAAGCGGCAAGCTGGTAGTCGGCATCGGAGAAGTTGGGGTCCTCTTTCGGGTCGAGCTGCAGCATCGCTTCAAGCTGGCGCTGCACCTCCGCCTGCACGTCGGGGTAGATGTCGGCCAGGTCGCCGCGCTTCGCCCCCTGCCGCTTGCGCAGCACCAGCAGCACCGTGCCCTGCACGAACCGTCCCTCGCGGATGCCGACGGCGGCGGTCTCGGTGCCGATCGTCCATGCGGCCGAGACCTGAAGGCCGCTCGCCCAGAGAATCAGCGCCAGGTCGGCCCAGACATCGGCGTCGGTGTGGGTGAACATCACGATCTGGAAGCCATTGTCGGGCATCAACGAGGTGAAGCGGCTGTAGCACTCGACCATCGCCTGCCGAAAGGTCTGCCCGGTACCGCGTACGGCCAGCGCCCGGCGGCTGTCGGCGTACCAGTCGGGAAACACTTTCGGCAGCCGCTTCTCCAGCCAGGCAAGGAAGAACTCGGAGATCTCTTCATAGTGAACGGCGTCCGCGTAGCCGGGGTCGGTGATCCAGAGATCGGCGGCGATACTGACGGTTCGGGCGTCCGCTAAGTTCGCCAGTGAATCTTTGCACTGTGCTGGTCGGGCTATATCAAACGTATTCACTGCCGTGAGATCACTCGCGGATCGAGCGATGTAATTCGCCAGCGGCGCGATATCCTGACCTGTGAACGTCCGTTCTGGCTTTTCGCCTGATGAGTTCCAGCCCGATAAACGGCTGTTCCAATTCGCTAGTTTAATCGAGGAAAGAAGCAGGCCAGCTCTTACGCGTGACGATTCGGCCAGCGATGTAGAGAGGCTGGCCAGTAGGC
>JBBRGK010000708.1:0-1517 GCA_038240805.1 Dehalococcoidia bacterium
CGGAGGTTACCCAACAATCCGCACAGGCCTCGCGCGTAACCGCGCGACAGGTGACGGTAAATCTCGCCACAACATGGTCGTTAATCCCAACAGTATTCCTGCCGTTCGTCACCGGCTATTTCCTCGCTTACCTCTTTCGGACGATTAACGGGGTGATGGCGTTGCCTCTCACCCCTGAGCTGGGGCTTAACGCCGGCGATCTCGGCTTGCTGACGTCGGTCTAATTCCTGACCTTTGCCGCCGCCCAGATCCCGATCGGGATGTTGCTGGACCGATACGGGCCAAGACGAGTACAGAGCACGTTGATGGTGGTGGCGGCGCTCGGCTCGGCGCTGTTCGCGGCCTCAGAGAATTTCTCTATGCTGCTCCTTGGCCGCGCCCTGATCGGTCTCGGCGTCGCCGCCAGCCTGACAGCGGGCATGCAGGCGCTCGTGCTCTGGTTTCCCAGGGAGAGGGTGCCGCTCCTCAACGGTTGGATGGTCATGCTGGGCGCGCTCGGCGCGGTGACCGCGACCTGGCCGGCTGAGTTGTTGCTCACCTCGATCGGCTGGCGTGAACTGTTTGCGCTGTTGGCCGCATTGACGGCGGTCTGCGCGATCATGGTCTACTTCGTGGTGCCCGAGGCTGCGCCGGTAAGAAAGGCGGTCTCTGACGGCTTGAAGAAGGTCTATACCGATCCGCGCTTCTGGCGTCTTGCGCCGCTCTCGGCAAGCTGTATCGGAACGGCCTGGGCACTGCAGGGGCTATGGGCGGCACAGTGGCTTGCCGATGTCGATGGCCTCGACCGGGCAGAGGTGGTGCAACATCTTTTTATCATGGCGGTCGCGCTCAGTGTCGGCGCCATCGGGCTCGGCATCGCGGCTGATCGGCTGCGCCGGCGGGGCATCGGACCTGAAATACTGTTAGGGTTCGTCGCGACGATCTTTATCGCAATTCAGTTGGCATTGATCCTGCGGCTGCCGTTGCCCTCTTACGTGCTGTGGAGCGGTGTGGCGGCGACCGGCGCTGCAACCGTGCTGAGCTACGCGATTTTGACCGACTATTTCCCGAAGGAATTGACTGGTCGCGCCAATGGAGCTTTGAACCTGTTCCACATCGGTATTGCGTTCGCCGTACAAGTTGCAACCGGCGTCGTCGTGCAGCAATGGGTCCCGGACGCCGGGCATTACCCCGAAGTGGCCTATCGGACCGCCTTCGCTCTCAATTTGGTCATTCAGGTTGCTGCATGGGTATGGTTCATGATGCCGCACGTCTCCTTGCGAACGTCTTTGGCCTGGCAGCCACGCCCATCCGAAACCTAGCCGGTAGCCGCCGTCGGTACGCCCCGCACGATGGCGCGCTTGTCGATCGCATCGCTCGGCATTTGAACTTCAAGCCATGTCCGCGACACGAATAATGTGGGGCCAGATTCTCGTCGTGCTGATGATCGTGCTCGTCACGACCTGGGCGGCCACGCAATGGGTCGCCTGGAAGCTGGGCTACCAGCCGCAATTGGGTCAGCCGTGGTTCGAGATTGC
>JBBRGK010000709.1:0-1516 GCA_038240805.1 Dehalococcoidia bacterium
AGAAAGCCGACCGTTGGCGGCGTCGCGATACGGACAGCCTGCGGAACGATGACGTAGCGGATCTGCTGCGGGAAGCTCAGGCTCAGGGAGGCGCCGGCCTCCCATTGGGTCTTTGGTACTGCCTCGAGCGCGCCCCGCCAGATGTCCCCGAGAAATGCGCCGGCATAGACCGAGAAAGCGGTCGCAGCAGCCGCCCACGGCGGAACCGAGAAGCCGAAAATCGCGATCCCGAAATAGAGGCCGAAGATCCAGACGAGAAGCGGCGTCCCCTGTACCACCTGCGTATAGACTGCGCCGAGCAGACGGAGGGGCGCGCTCCTGGCAAGGCGGAGGAACGCAATCATCGCGCCGACAAGTCCGCCACCAACAAACGCGACCGCAGCCAGCGCCAGCGTCCAGCGGAGCGCCGCTACGAGATAGAAGACGTCGATCCAGCCGAATTGCCTGATCATCGCCTGCCGAAGACTCCCCGATAGAGGAGCGTGAAGGCCGTGCGAAAGACCAGCGCGAGGAGCAGATAGACAGCGCCGACGACGGC
Source organism: Dehalococcoidia bacterium (assembly GCA_038240805.1). GTDB lineage: Bacteria > Chloroflexota > Dehalococcoidia > CAUJGQ01 > CAUJGQ01 > JBBRGK01. Next base: position 539 of record JBBRGK010000709.1, read on the forward strand.
ATAGACCTCGAAGTCGCGGAAGGTGCGTGACTGGATGATCGAGGCGGCGTGGAAGAGATCGTCCACCGAAATCAGTGAAACGGCGCTGGTTGCCAGCAACAGCAGCACGAACTGACTGGCGAGCGCCGGGAACATCAGTTTCAGCGCCGGGAACAGAATCACATAGCGGAACACCTGGAAGCCGGAGAGGCTGAGTGCCAGGCCCGCCTCGATTTGCGTGCGCGGAATTGCCTGGAGGCCGGCGCGCACGATCTCCGTCGCATAGGCGCCGAGATTGACCGTCAGGGCGATCGCCGCCGCGACCGGCGCGTCGAGGCGAAGGCCGAGACCCGGCAAGCCAAAGAAAACGATGAAGAGCTGTATCAGAAGCGGCGTGTTGCGAATGGCCTCGACATAGACTGTCGCCAGCGCTCTGAGCGGGGGAGGTCCATAGAGCCGCGCAGAGGCGCCAAGAATACCGATCAGCAAACCGCCGACCATCGCGATGAACGACAGTGTCAGCGTCACCTCCACGCCATCGAGAAGCGCCGGCCAGGAAGCGAACACATCCCGAAACTGGAAGTGGTATTTCACGCGCTCGCGTCCTCGGTGCGTTCAACGCCACAGCGAACACTCGTTGCGATCTCGAGCTCAAGAGAGCGGCCCCCTGCAACCCGGCAAAGATCAAGATCGGACACCGATCGATTGCACCGAAAATCGTGCTGCTCGACAACCTCACTTACTGGTAAGTCAGTAGCGAGTCAACTTTGCGCACGCATTGCAGCGCCACCGGCCAGCGCTGTTTGATCGCTTTCCGTATCCGGTGTGGCAGCATCAGCGCGCAGCGTGCCCGTCATCCTCTGAGCTGGTCCCGGTTGTCTGAACAGATTTTCCGCGTCGATAAGTGGAGCGTCCACCGGGGTTATGCCGCCATGCGGATGGGCAGCGGGTTGAAGTAGGCTTGATCGGGTGTGATGCCGTCAAGGCTCGAATGCGGCC
>JBBRGK010000710.1:0-1511 GCA_038240805.1 Dehalococcoidia bacterium
GGCACGGTGAGACCGAGCGCCTGCGCGGTCTTCAGGTTAATGACCAGCTCGAGTTTGATCGGTTGTTCAACGGGCAGATCAGCGGGCTTCATACCCTTGAGGATCCGGTCGACGTAGCTGGCAGCGCGCCGAAACAGATCGGCCAAACTCGTTCCATAGGACATAAGGCCGCCGGCATCCGCAAGCTCTCTGAATGTGTAGACGACCGGCAGCCGATTTTTGGCAGCGAGGTCCACGAGGCGATTTCGCTCACCGAGCAGCATGCCGCTCACGAGTACTGTCACTGCTTCCGCGCGCCCGCCGGTGATTTCTGAGAAGGCCTTGTCGATATCGGAAGGACCCCGCGCTTCGACATATTGGAGCTGGATTCCGAGCGCCCCTGCGGCGACTTCCGCTGCTTTGAGCATCTCCTTTTCAGTACGCTCGCCGAAGGCACCCGGCTGCGAAAGAACCGCGACCCGCCTGATCCCCGGAACGGCCTGCGTGAGATATTCCAGCCCCTTGCCGACGAGGTCCGCGTTGAGGTTGGACAGCCCCGTAACGTTGCCACCAGGTCGTGCGAGGCTGGCGACCAACCCGCTTGCAACCGGATCGGGTACCGTAGCGAAGACAATGGGAACGACCGTGGTCACTTGCTTGGCGGCCAGCGCCGCAGCCGTGCTCGAGGCCACGATGACATCCACCTTGAGCGCAACCAGTTCGGCAGCCAGGGTCGGGAGCGGTTCGAGCTTTCCCTGGGCATCGCGGTATTCGATCACGACGTTACGGCCCTCGACGTAACCGAGGTCACGCAGTCCTTGACGGAACGCTTCCAGCGGGCCCTGGTTGCCGAGATTGCTCGCCAGGTAGCCTATTCTCGCAATCTTTCCCGTCTGCTGGGCGTCCGCGGCGAGCGGCCACGCCAATGCTCCGGCCGTCAGGATCACAAAATCACGGCGCCGCATGTTGCTCCCCAGACTCAAGGACACCGCATGCTAGCGGTTGATGGGGAAGAAATCTGCTCCATTCCCACCGCATCGATCACGCGAGGCGCCTTACTTCGCTTCGCTCGCGCTGATGCCGGAGCTTTCAACCAGCTTGGCCACGCGCGGCAGGTCGGCGGCGAACAGGCGCGCGTGGGCCTCGGGCGTCAGCTCGTTATCGGGGAATGGCACGGTGCCGAGCTCCTTCAGCTTCTCCCGCAGGGCCGGATCGGACAGAGCCCCGCGGAGCGCGGCATTCAGCGCGTCGATGGTTTCCCGGGGCGTGCCCTTTGCCACGTAAAGGCCGTGCCACATCGAGTAGCTGATTTCGGGCATGCCGAGTTCGGCGGTGGTCGGCACGTCCTTTAACTGCTCAAGTCGTTGCGGCGACGTGATGGCGATACCGTGAAGCGTGCCGGCCTGGATCTGCGGCAGCGCGTTGGTCACCTGATCCCATAGCAGATCGATCTGCCCCGCCAGCAGATCGCCGATCGCTGGACCTGATCCGCGATAAGCCACGATGGTCGGTTTGAAGCCGAGCACATTGCC
>JBBRGK010000711.1:0-1510 GCA_038240805.1 Dehalococcoidia bacterium
GGCGACGGCCAAATCCTGGGCGGGCGGCTGCGTATCGCGCAATTTTGTCGCAACCAGCCAGGCGGCCGCCGCTGCGACCAACAGCAACAGGCCTGCACGCACCGGAATGTTGCTGCGCCTTAGAGGCGGAGCCGGCAGTTCCAGTTGCTCGTCGCGCAAAGCGGCGAGCGGTCGCGCCGCCTTCCACGCAGCCGGAACACCGGCCGGGACCAGTGAGAACGCCAGCGTTTCAGGTCTCGCCTGCAGTCCCATCAATGCGGGCTCGGCTACACGGTCCGCCGCGTCCGCAGCGGCGTCGAGACCGGCGAACTCCAACGCCTGGGCGACATGCTCGACCGAAACCTGGTCGGCATTGTCGGACCCGGCGAGATAGAGCGCTCCACCGCCCACGGCACATAGCAGCCGCGGGATGCCGTGCGTTCCCGCCACAAGCAGCCGCAACGCGGGCTGCGTCAGCAGTGTTGCGGGACGGCCGGACTGGCGCAGTCGTTCGGCAACGAAGCGCTGCGCGGCCGCCGGCGAAAGCGGATGCAGGCGAATGGTCGCCGGCTGGTCCGCCAGCTGCAAAAGTTCAGCCTCGAAGCTGGGCTGCGCGGAGATCAGACAGTGGCGCTCTTCGAGACCCGGCAAGGCCTGCAACACGCCTTCCACAGCCTTTACCTCATCGATGAGCAGGATCTGGTTCGGCGGACGCGCGAAGATGGCAGCCTGGTCTCCACCCACCAGCGCTTCCTGGCCCTGTCGGATCAGCAACACGTCCTGGCCACGGGCCAAAAGCCGGCGTTCGAGTTCGGCGAGAAGCAATGTCTTGCCCACTCCGGATGGCCCAAGCAAGACGGTCAGGCCCGGGCCCGCCAGCAGCAGCGCCAACGCGGTGTCCGCCGCCTGACCCCAGCCACCTTCGCCGATGGCGTCCTGTGGAGAAATTCCAAGACGAAAAGGGTTCGCCGGCGCCACCTGCACAACCCTGGCTTGATCCGACATGCCCTGCACCCTCGCCACAGGGAAAGGAACGCCCCGCACTACAGGACGTTCCGCTCGCGACCCAACAAAAAAGCGGCATGGAGAGAACTCCATGCCGCTTTTGAAAAGGCCGAAACCGCCGCTATCGAAGAAGAAACGTCAGGCGGAAGCTTCGATCACCGCCCGCTTCGTCATCACCCCAATCAGATGCGCCCGATACGGCGCGCTGGCGTGGATATCGCTGTTCAAGCCATCGGCGGGTGTCACGATGTCCTTGATCGCATCTGGTGAGAAATTGGCGGACAAGGCCGATTCGAACGCCGCATGCCGGAACACGCCACCCTGGCTTGCCCCGGTGATCGCCACCCGCACGCCCGCCGCGAACTTCGCCACGAACACACCCACCATCGCATAGCGCGAGGCCGGATTGCGGAACTTCGTGTAGGCGGCCCTCTCCGGCACCAGGAAGCTCACCGACGTGATCAGCTCACCCTCTTCCAGCGCCGTCGTGAACATGCCCTGAAAATAATCCCCGGCCTTGATGGTC
>JBBRGK010000712.1:0-1509 GCA_038240805.1 Dehalococcoidia bacterium
TCGGGAAAGTACATCTGTGTCACCAAACGCGAGACAAGGGACGGTCCGAGGACGGAGAAATGAATGTGCGCCGGCCGCCAGGCGTTGGCGTGGTTTCCCCAGGGATAGGCGCCTGGCCTGATCGTGAGGAAGCGGTAAGTGCCGTCTCCGTCGGTCAGGCAGCGCCCGATCCCGAGGAAGTGCGGGTCGAGCGGCGCCGGCCACTGGTCGCTCTGATGCGCGTAGCGCCCGGCCGCGTTGGCCTGCCAGACCTCGATCAACGTCCCGGGCACGGGTTGGCCGTGCTCATCTCGAATTTGCCCGGTAACGATGATGCGCTGACCAAGCGCCTCGCCGCCGGTGCCCGCGTTGCGGGTCAGATCAGCGTCCTCGGGCGTCACCGCGCTCACAGCAGGGCCGGGTCCGGTCAGTTCGGAGATCGTCAGCGGCACATCGATCATCGGCTGCAACGGCGCTCGCCGCAGCGTCGATCGATATGCCTCGTACAGGTACGGCGGGAAAACGTCCTGATCGCGCTGCGCTATCGCCCGAATCGTGGTCAGCATCGTCGCACCTCTCTACGTGCGGACGGTAGACGCCGATCCTGCCACGGTCAAGTGATGGCACCCGGCCGTCGTCCATGTACAGAAGCACAGGCTGATTCTGCATTAGCATTGAGTGAAAGGGATGATGGAGAACACAGCATGCGCACCCAGGTTGCTATCGTGGGAGCAGGTCCGGCAGGGCTGCTGCTATCTCATCTGCTCGCCCGGCAGGGCGTCGAATCGGTGGTGCTTGAGCGGCACGATCGCGACTATGTTGAGCGCCGCGTCCGGGCGGGCGTGCTCGAACAGGGAAGCGTTGACCTGCTCTGTGAAAGTGGCGTCGGTGAGCGGCTGCTGCGGGAGGGGCTGGTCCATCACGGGATCGAGCTGCGCTTCGATGGCAAGCGGCATCGCATCGACCTTAGCGGCCTGACCGGCGGCCGCGCCATCACGGTGTATGGCCAACAGGAGGTGGTGAAGGACCTCATTCGCGCCCGGCTAGAAGCCGGTGGCCATATCCTGTTCGAGTCAGGCGCCGTCAGCGTCCACGATGTCGAGTCACCAACGCCGGTCGTGCGCTACCAGCAGGCGGGAGAACTGCGCGAGCTGGAGTGCGACATCGTCGCCGGCTGCGATGGCTTCCACGGAGTCTGCCGGGACGCTATTCCCACCGCTGCACGCACCGCACACGAAACAGAGTATCCCTTCGCCTGGTTCGGCATCCTCGCCGCCGTTCCACCCTCAACGGAAGAACTGATCTATGCCTCCCATGAGCGCGGCTTTGCCCTCCATAGCATGCGGACGCCCGAACTGAGCCGCTTCTACCTTCAGTGCCGCCCCGACGACACTGTGGAGAACTGGCCGGACGAACGGATCTGGGACGAACTGCGCCAGCGGCTCGCGCTGCTTCCGGCGGACGGCTGGACGTTGCAAGCCGGGCCGATCCTGGAGCGGAGCATCACGACGATGCGGAGCTATGTGATCG
>JBBRGK010000713.1:0-1502 GCA_038240805.1 Dehalococcoidia bacterium
CGGCGTCCTGCTCGATGTGCCGAAGCATCGAGGCGAGCCGCACGTAACCATCGACAAGCCGGTACACGGCTGGGAACTCGAAGCGATCGCGGCCGCGCAAGGCATCAAGCTGGAGCCCGGCGACGCAGTGCTCGTATACAGCGGCCGGGAAGATTGGCACCGGGCGACGCCGGACTGGCAGGGCGGCGCGCACGGTCCCGGTCTCCACGCCTCCTGCCTGCCGTTCCTCCGCGACAACGATGTCGCACTGCTGGGCTGGGATCTCATGGATGCGAGTCCGAACGAATACGGGCTCGGCTGGACGGTGCACGGAGCGATCTTCTCCTACGGGGTCGCATTGCTCGACAACGCGCTGCTGGAGCCGCTAGCGAAGGTTTGCGCGGAGGAGGGTCGCTACACGTTCATGCTCACTGTCGCGCCATTGCGTGTCGTCGGTGGCACGGGTTCGCCGGTGAACCCGATCGCGCTTTTTTAGGCTCACCGCCCGCAGCCAGGCAACCGGTCAAAGAATTCCAGGGTTGGAGACGACAGATGAAATGCGATCCCACGGCCGCGGGCTTCTCGGCCGAGCGGCTGAATCGGGTAACGGAGCACCTCAGCCGGAACTACATCGACCCCGGCAAGATCGCAGGCTGCCAAACTGTCGTCGCCCGACACGGTCAGGTCGCCTACTTCCAGTCGCTAGGCTGCATGGACCGCGAGCGTGCCCGGCCAATGGAAGACGACACGATCTTCCGAATCTACTCGATGACGAAGCCGATCACCTCGGTTGCGCTGATGACGCTCTACGAGCAGGGCCATTTTCAGTTGAACGACCCGGTGTCGCGCGTCGTCCCGGAATGGCGAGACCAGCAGGTCTACGTGTCCGGCGAAGGCGCCACGATGGAGACGAAGGCGCCGGCACGTCCGATGACGTTTCGCCACGTCCTCAGCCACTCGGGCGGGCTCACCTACGGTGCAACAGCGCATCCCGTCGACCGCGTCTACCGCGAACGGGGCGTCAATCGGGGCGAGGGCGAGACGCTGCGAACGTTTGTCGAAAAACTGAGCGGTGTGCCGCTACGGTACGAACCCGGGGAGAACTGGCACTACTCGCTCTCGACCGATGTTTGCGGCTACCTCGTGGAGGCGATCTCCGGCAAACCGTTCGATCAGTACCTGCAGGAGACGATCTTCGATCCCCTGGGCATGAAGGACACCGCGTTCAAAGTCGCCCCGGAAAAAGTCGCGCGCTTCGCCGCCAACTACCAGCGGCAGCCTGACAAGACGCTGCGGCTGATCGATGACCCTCAGGCCAGCACGTACCTCAAGCAGCCAACTTTCTTTTCCGGCGGCGGCGGGCTCACCAGCACCACGGCGGACTACCTGCGGTTCTGCGAGATGCTGCGCCGTGGTGGTGAATTGGACGGTTCCCGCGTCCTCGGTCCGCGCACGTTGAAGCTGATGACAAAAAACCATTTGTCCGGCGGACGTGACCTGACGCAGATGGCGATCGGCGCCTT
>JBBRGK010000714.1:0-1500 GCA_038240805.1 Dehalococcoidia bacterium
GGCGGCGCGCACTGGGGGCGGCCCCTCGTCGGCGTGGTAACGCCATAGCAGCTCGGGGTCCTCGATGATGTAGTCACATGTCTGCCGCTCGACGGCGATCGCGCGGAAGCCGGCCTCGGCCACCAGCTCCTCCAGTAGACCGGCCCGACTCAGTTCGAGCGGCCCTGGCAGGCGCTCCTGGGGCGTGGGGGGCGGCAGAATGGCGGCGAGGACGCGGGTTGGCACCGCGACGCAGGGGACGGTCTCTGCCGTGCTCCAGACCACGACGCCCAGCCGCCCGCCAGACCGCAGGACGCGGCGCATCTCCCGCAGGGCCGTGACCGGCTCGGGCACAAACATCAGCCCAAACTGGCAGAGCACAACATCGAACGAGGCGTCGGGCAGGTCCAGCGCCTCCGCTCCCATCACCCTAAACGTGACGTTCGTCAGACCCGCCTCTGCGGCCCGGCGCTCGATGACCGCGCCCCACTCTGGCGCGAGATCGGTGGCGACGACATGGCCGCGCGCAGCAACGGCCGCAGCGGCAGGCAGGGCCACCACGCCGGGGCCACAGGCCACATCCAGCACGCGTTCGCCTTCCCGCAACCCAATCCTGTTCAGCAGCAGGTCGGTATAGGCAGCGGTACGGGGCGCCGCGTAGTCGGTGTAGGCAGCCGTGCGCTGGCCCCAACTGTGGCGCATACTCTCGCGGATAAAGCTGTCTCGGTCGGCCATGTGGTCATCCTCGCAGTGGTATCGTGGTGTGGCCGGTAGCCCGTCCAGCCGGCTGCCTACACCATGCCTGTAGTGTAGCCTGTCACGGCCCGCGGGCGCCGTCCTCTCCCGCCTCTTCGACGACCAGACCACCAACGCCCTGCCTGATTACCTGCATGCCTCGGGTCGCTATCGTTTCACAAAGGGCGACAACGCTGATGGTCGCTTGGTTCATCCGAGCCCGTTCCTGCTCGCGTGATGCAAGGCATGCGCTCCCCGCATCCGCCCTTGGCCGGCGCTTCCACGCCGGTGCCGGCCACACCACCCTGGGTCGGAAGAGTGCATAAACATCCAGAACCATGCATGGCCATGCACTGTATCGGCGGGCGTGGCTGTGGTCGCTCACACACGCGGTGCGCTGATGTTGTGCGCTCGACGTTCCAAGGCTGTCGCAAGATACAGCCGCTCGGCAGGCGTCAGGGGGAGATGGCGCACAGTAGCGCTGGGGAGGAAAGCCGCCTCAAGTTCATAGTCGTCAGGAAGTTTCGCGTCAGGATGATGGGTAGCGGCACGCGCCATATAGACAACTTGGAGAAATTCAGGGTACGGGAACCGATAGCCCTCCGGCTTGGGCGTCCGATGCCGGAAGTGCATAAAGCCCAGCGGCACAAGGGACTCGATGGTCCACCCTGCTTCTTCGAGCACCTCGCGGCGTACCGTGTCCTCGAAGTCTTCGCCTTCTTCGCGCCGGCCTCCCGGAACGATGTGTGTGCTATCGCGGTTGCGCAGCACGAGCACGGTATCGTC
>JBBRGK010000715.1:0-1500 GCA_038240805.1 Dehalococcoidia bacterium
AATCAAGACCTATTTGTGAGAATGGCCGCCCTGGGAACACCACGTTCCCACGACACACGTCGTCGAGCCTTATCAAAAACGAACGTTTGCGAGAGAGGAGTTCATGCCCCGTCGCTCGATCTTGTCCACCGCCGAGCGCGCCGTGCTGCTCGCTGTTCCCGAGGCCGATGACGAGCTGATTCGGCTCTACATCTTCGGCGAAGCTGACCTGTCGTTCATCGGGCAGCGCCGCGGAGATGGGAACCGGCTTGGGGTGGCCGTTCAGTTGGCCTTGCTTCGATTCCCGGGTCAGGGTCTGGCGGCCAATGGGGAGGCGCCAGCACCGCTGCTGCGGTGGCTCGGGCGACAACTGCGCATCGACCCCGTCTGCTGGCTGCGCTATGCGCAGCGCGAAGCGACCCGCCGGGAACATTTGCTGGAGCTGCGGGCCTATCTGGGTCTGCAGCCGTTCGGCCTGGCGTCGTATCGGCAGGCGCGGCAGGCAGCCACGGAGGTCGCTCTGCAGACCGACAAGGGAGTCGTGCTCGCCGGAGCCATCCTGGAGATGCTGCGACTTCGGCGCACCATCATCCCGGGCATCGACGTCATCGAGCGCATCTGCGCCGAGGCCATCACCCGCGCCAATCGGCGTATCCACGCCGCGCTGACCGATCCGCTGTCGGACGAACATCGTCAGCGGCTCGACGAGTTGCTCAAGCGACGGGACGGCGGCAAAGCGACCAGGCTGGCGTGGCTGCGACAGTCGGCGATCAAACCGAACTCGCGGCACATGCGCGAACACATCGAGCGCCTCAACGCCTGGCGAGCGCTGGCCCTTCCTGTCGGTATCGATCGGGCTGTTCATCAGAACCGGCTCCTCAAAATCGCTCGCGAAGGTGGCCAAATGACGCCGGCCGACCTCGCCAAGTTCGAGCCTCAGAGGCGATGCGCGCCGCTGGTGGCGATCGCCATCGAAGGCACCGCCACCGTCACGGACGAAGTGATCGATCTGCACGACCGCATCGTCGGCAAGCTGTTCAACGCCGCAAGAAGCCGTCACCAAGAGCAGTTCCAGGCTTCGGGCAAGGCGATCAACGACAAGGTGCGGTTGTATGGGCGGATCGGTCAGGCATTGCTGGACGCCAAGCGCAGCGGCGGTGACCCGTTCGCTGCCATCGAGACCGTCATCCCGTGGGACCGCTTCGAAGCCAGCGTCGGCGAAGCGCTCAAGCTTGCACAACCTGAGGGGTTCGACTTTCTGTACCGCCTCGGCGAGAGCTACGCCACGGTGCGACGCTACGCTGCGGAATTCCTGACCGTACTCGAGCTGCGCGCTGCGCCTGCAGCCAAGGGCGTCTTGGACGCCATCGAGGTGCTGCGCATGATGAACGCCGACAACGCCCGCGTCGTGCCGGCGGATGCACCGACGGAATTCATCAAGCCGCGTTGGGCCAAGTTGGTCCTCACCGAGGCCGGCATCGACCGGCGCTACTACGAGCTGTGCGCTCTGTCGGAGCTGAC